>CAMHZO010000005.1:0-153053 GCA_946190205.1 Streptococcus mitis
TACCATAGTCCGTACGGGATTCGAACCCGTGTTACCGCCGTGAAAAGGCGGTGTCTTAACCCCTTGACCAACGGACCAGAGTTGTTATTTTCAACTCTTACTATTATACAGGCTTTTTCTGACTTGTCAACTACTTTTTTAAACTTTTTTTATTAATTTTACAACAGCTTCCGTTCGAGCAGTGTGTGGGAACATATCAACCGACTGGATATAATGGAGATCATAGACTTCTACTAAACGTACTAAATCACGAGCCAAGGTCGAAACATTGCAAGAAATATAGACCATTTTTTCTGGTACATAGGTAAGAATAGTATCTAATAACTTATCATCCAGACCTGTACGTGGTGGATCCACAATCAGAGCATCTGCTCGGTAGCCTTCCTTGTACCAACGAGGAATAATCTCTTCTGCCGTTCCAGCTTCGTAATGTGTGTTGTCAAATCCCATTCTTTTAGCATTTCGCTTGGCATCTTCAATGGCTTCTGGAATAATATCCATACCTCTTAATGTTTTAACTTTCTTTGCGAAGGCAAATCCAATCGTTCCAACTCCACAATAAGCGTCAATCAAATGGTCTTCTTTATTAACATCCAAGGCTTTTACAGCCTCACTATAGAGGACTTCTGTTTGTTCAGGATTTAGTTGATAGAATGCTCGAGGAGATAGTGAAAATTCATAATCGAGTACACCTTCTTGAATACTCTCTTGTCCCCAGATAATCTCTGTCTTTTCACCATAAATCTCACTGGTTTTAGCTGTATTGGTATTAACAGCTACTGTCACAACTTCTGGAAAATCTTTAATTAAATCTTTTACCAGCAGGGTTAAATTAAGCTGACGATTTATAACAATAATAATCTGAACCTGTCCAGTCTTTCTTGCTCGTCGGACCATTATAGTTCTAACACCTAGAACTTTTCTCTCATCCGTGATTGGAATCTGGTGAAAAGTAAGTAATTCTGCTAGACGATTAGCAATCACTTGGGTTTCCTTATCTTGCACTAGGCAGTCTTTCAACTCTACCAAATAATGAGAGTTCTGTGCATATAAGCCCGCCTTGACCTGATTTTTAAATTTTCGAGTCTGAAATTGTAACTTAGCACGGTAATATTTTGGTTCCTGCATTCCAATAGTTGGACGAATTTCATAGTTTTCATACCCTGCAGGGGCAAATTTTTTTAGCGCTTGATGAAGTAAGTCCGTCTTGAACTCTAGCTGCTTATCATAATGCAGATGCATGATTTGGCAACCTCCGCATTCATTATAAATAGTACAAGCTGGCACAACTCGGAATTTAGACTTCTTGTTGACCTTCAGTAATTTTGCCTCAACAAAGTTACGTTTAATAGAAGTAATCTGACAATAGATATCTTCTCCTTTGAGAGCACCAGGCACAAAGACTAATGTTTTTTGATAAAAGCCGATTCCCTCACCATTAATTCCCATGCGCTTGATTTTTAATGGTATTTTTTGTTTCACTTTCAGATTCATACCCCTATCTTATCACATTTTGAGTTATAATAGAACTATGAAAATCACAAAACTTGAAAAGAAAAAAAGACTCTATCTGATGGAGTTTGATAATGGCGACAAATGCTACATTACTGAAGATACTATTGTTCGTTTTATGTTATCAAGAGATAAGGTGATAAGCGAAGAAGAATTGAAAGAGATTCAGGACTTTGCCCAATTTTCTTACGGTAAGAATCTAGCTCTCTACCACCTATCCTTTAAAGCGCGCACTGAAAAAGAAGTCAGAGAATATCTGAAAAAATACGATATTGATGAAAACATAGTTTCTCAAGTCATTGATAATCTTAAAGAGGATAAGTGGATTAATGATAGCCAGTACACTTATGCTATCATCAATACCAATCAACTTTCAGGAGACAAGGGTCCTTATGTACTGACTCAGAAACTAACACAAAAAGGGATTTCAAAATCTACTATAGAAGAGAACTTGAAAGAATTTGATTTTTCTGAAGTTGCTCAACGTGTAGCTAATAAACTATTGAAAAAATATGAGGGAAAACTTCCAGCTCGTGCCTTGCAAGATAAGATAATCCAAAATCTGACCAACAAGGGTTTTTCCTATCCTGATGCTAAAAGTGCCTTTGACCAGTTGGATAGTCAAGTTGACCAAGAAACGACTCAGGAACTCATCTTCAAGGAACTTGATAAGCAATATGCTAAGTATGCCCGAAAATATGAAGGATACGAACTTAAACAGCGTTTAACTCAAGTTTTAGCACGAAAAGGATACGATTTTTCGGATATAGCAAGCGCTCTCAGAGAATATCTTTAATATTTTCATGTAAAATTCACAGATTTTAGGTAATTTTATGATACAATAGTAAATGATAAACTTATAAATTGTAGAAAGTTGGTTAGTTATGAAGCTTCCAAAAGAAGGCGACTTTATTACAATTCAAAGTTATAAGCATGATGGGAGTCTCCACCGAACTTGGCGGGACACCATGGTACTAAAAACAACAGAAAACGCCATTATTGGTGTCAACGATCATACACTGGTTACCGAAAGTGATGGTCGTCGTTGGGTCACTCGAGAACCGGCTATTGTTTACTTTCACAAGAAATATTGGTTTAATATCATTGCCATGATTCGCGATAATGGAATTTCCTACTATTGCAATATGGCTAGCCCCTACTATCTGGATGAAGAAGCACTGAAGTATATTGATTACGATTTGGATGTTAAAATTTTTACAGATGGAGAGAAACGTCTCTTGGACGTTGAGGAGTATGAGCGTCACAAACGCAAAATGAATTATTCTGATGACTTGGACTATATTTTAAAAGAACATGTCAAAATTCTTGTTGATTGGATTAACAATGGACGTGGTCCTTTCTCAGAAGCCTATGTAAACATTTGGTACAAGCGCTATGTAGAACTAAAGAATCGGTAAAGTTGTCAAACTGGGGTTAAGACCCCGGTTTTTTTATTTTAAAAACCCAGCTTGACAGCTGGGCTTATCCTTATATATCTAATTTTGTAACTGTAAATTTGATATGGGAGTAGTCTTTTTCAACATCCTTATCCAGCAAGAACGCTGTGGCGTCCTTCTTAACTTGAACCAGGTCAATATTCTGAGCTTGGGCTGCATAGACGCATCCACAATAACATTGACGATAGATATCATACTCTTCACACATCTCTACCGAACGTTTGTAGCCTTGATTTTTCTTGAAATCACTTGGAAGATAGTGGGTTGTATAAATTTTTTGCACATCGATTCCAATGCTGTTGATGGTTTGAGAATTCTTATGAGGACTGATGGTCAAAGCTGAGCCAAAGTAGTCAAATCCCAAGTCCATAGCCACTTGCGCTGTTTTATCCAGTCTATAGTCAAAGCAAACCTTGCAACGGTCGCCACCTTCTGGTTCTTCTTCCATTCCTCTGACTAACTTACGATATTCATTTGGTTCGTAGGGAGCTTCTAGATACTGGACCGTATTTCCTGTCCGCTCATTGAAATCACTGACAAACTTTTTAGTCACATAGGCACGCTTATGGTATTCTGCCTTGGGATGGATATTAGAATTGGCAAAATAAATGGTCACGTCTGCATACTTGGTCAAATATTCTAGGGTATAGGTACTGCAAGGGGCACAGCAAACATGCATGAGAATGGTTGGCCGTTGCTCATTTTTCTCCCATACTTGTACCATCTTCTGCATGACACGGTCATAATTAATCTTCTGATTGGGGTTCATCTTGCTCAGAATTTCTTCTACATCGATCATGTTCTTCTCCTTTTTCTAGTCTTATTTTATCATATAAGTTAGGAGAGCTCAAATCAATTTAGAAGTGAATATCATAAAAAGGAGGAATAGCCATTCCCTCCTTTTGTGTTTTTTATAAGTTGTTTTCTATAGAAAGCTTACATCATCCCACCCATCATACTTGGATCCATTGCTGGAGCTGGGGCTGCTGGTTCTGGTTTATTGGCTACGACTGCTTCCGTAGTCAAAATCAAGCTGGCTACAGATGCTGCATTTTGAAGGGCAGAACGGCTAACCTTAACTGGGTCGATGATTCCTTCTTCAATCATGTTGACCCACTCGCCAGTTGCTGCGTTGAAGCCTGTGCCAACTTCAGCATTTTTCAAACGATCGATAACGATAGATCCTTCAAATCCTGCATTGTGCGCAATCTGACGAACAGGTTCTTCCAAAGCACGGAGAACAATATTACGGCCTGTCGCTTCATCTCCTGCCAACTCCAAATCAGCCACGGCTGGAATAACATTGACAAGGGCTGTTCCACCACCTGCAACGATACCTTCTTCAACAGCTGCACGAGTAGCGTTGAGGGCATCTTCAATGCGGAGTTTCATTTCTTTCAACTCAGTTTCAGTTGCAGCTCCGACCTTAATAACCGCTACACCACCTGACAATTTTGCCAAGCGTTCTTGCAATTTTTCACGGTCAAATTCAGAAGTTGTGGTTTCGATTTGAGACTTGATAACCGCAACACGGTGAGAAATCGCTTCAGGATTTCCAGCACCTTCTACGATAACAGTGCTATCTTTGTCCACAGTTACTCTAGCTGCTTGACCAAGAGCTTCAATTGTCGCATCTTTCAACTCAAGACCAAGGTCTTCTGTGATAACTGTTCCGCCTGTCAAAATGGCGATATCTTCAAGCATGGCTTTGCGACGGTCACCAAAACCAGGTGCCTTAACGGCTACCACGTTGAAGGTTCCACGAATCTTGTTCAAAACAAGAGTTGGAAGAGCTTCACCATCTACATCATCCGCAATAATCAAGAGTGGACGATTGCTTTGGAGAATACTTTCTAGGAGTGGCAAGATTTCTTGGATATTTGAAATCTTCTTATCAGTAATCAAAATGTATGGATTTTCAAGATCAGCTACCATTTTTTCGCTATCTGTTACCATGTACTGTGAAAGGTAACCACGGTCAAACTGCATACCTTCTACAACTTCAAGCTCTGTTTCCATACCACGTGACTCTTCGATAGTGATGACTCCATCTTTGCCAACTTTTTCCATGGCTTCAGAGATGTACTCACCAACTTTTTCAGAACGAGAAGATACGGCTGCAACCTGAGCGATTGCTTCTTTGTTGGCAACAGGGATGGCGTTGTTTTTCAAGGCTTCAACTGCTGCAGCAACTGCTGTTTCAATCCCACGACGAATGCCAATTGGATTGGCACCTGCAGTGACGTTTTTGATTCCTTCACGGACGATAGCTTGGGTCAAGACTGTTGCAGTCGTAGTCCCGTCACCTGCGATATCATTGGTTTTAGAAGCTACTTCTGATACCAATTTGGCACCCATATTTTCAAAATGGTCTTCCAATTCGATTTCTTTGGCAATAGTCACACCGTCATTGGTAATCAAGGGTGAACCGAATGACTTTTCAAGAACGACATTACGGCCTTTTGGTCCCAAGGTTACTTTAACAGTGTCTGCAAGGATATCGACACCACGGACCATAGCTGAACGGGCATCAGATGAAAATTTAATTTCTTTTGACATACTTACTTTCTCCTTCTATTTTTCAATGATAGCCAAGATGTTAGCTTCGCCTACGATGATGTACTTTTCATCGCCATCTTTGACATCAAGACCTGCGTGTGCTTCAACCAAGACACGGTCTCCAGCTTTAACACTTGGAGCAACCAAGTCACCGTTCAAGGTACGAACACCTTGTCCAGTAGCCACAACTTGAGCTGTTTTGGTTTTTTCTTGGGCTGAACCTGCGAGGACAAAACCTCCAACAGTTTGTTCTTTTTCTTCTACTTTTAAGACCACACGGTCCCCTAATGGTTTCAACATCTGATTTCCTCCATAATGAGATAGATATCATTAGCACTCTTTACACTTGAGTGCTAATTCATAGTTCTATTGTATCACTTGGTCAGAAATAGTCAAGAAAAAAGTCTGACTTTCTGAGGATGAATAGATAAATTCTTTATCCTAATTTTGCACTTTAATAATGTAGAATTTTAACGAACATGATTTATGGAATTAGTATTTTCGTTAATTCTTTTATAAAAAATACCGAAACTCTAAATCCTTATATTACGCATATATAAAAAACAACGATTATGAACCGTTGCTTTTTTAGATGCTATTAATATTTCAAGCCTGGATTGAAAAATCCTAAGGCTACTCCTACAAGTGCAATAACTACCAATAAGAGCATCACCCAATTTGGAGAAACTTTCTTTTTAGCCATCAGCCACCAACATAGAACAATAAAACCTGCTGTTAAAAGACCTGGATAAACACCATCAATCTTTTCTTGTAAGTTTAAAAATGTTTCTCCATCTCCATTTTTCAGCTCTAGCGCCGTAGTGACAGATACCCAAGTTGCTGCAACAGCTCCTATAACCATACCACCAACAACACTAATTGCTTTTCTTAGCGCCTGACCTTTAGGACCTACTAAAAATTCTACTGCTTTATCCCCAAGTTCATATCCTTTAAAATAAGCAAAACGCATTCCAAGATAGACTAATAGATTCCATGCAATAATATAGAATATTGCACCAGAAATATTTCCTCCTTTAGAAAGACCTAGAGCTATCCCCAAAAGAACAGGAATTAATGTTCCTACAATAAGTGAATCTCCAATACCTGCAATAGGCCCCATTAGACCGGCTCGCATTCCATTGATGGTCTCACTATCTACGGCATCTCCATTTGCACGCGCTTCTTCCAAACCAGCTGTTATCCCAACTACTAGAGAACCCAACTGCGGCTCAGTATTAAAGAATGCTGTGTATGTTTGCATAGCTTCTTTTTGTTCTTCCTTAGTATCATACATTTCTTCTACAATTGGAAGCATAGAAGTTAAATATCCAAAAGTTTGCATATGTTCTTGAGAAAAACATGTCAGATGTCCATAGAACCAGTGGTGAAATGATTTTGTCAATGTTTTTCTTGATATTTTTTTTCGACTCATTCTAAATATCCTCCTCTTCATCAAATCCCATATCACTGACAACTGCTGTCGTACGGGCAGATTTAATAACTTCTAATTCATAATAAATTACTGCAAAAATTAATGACACAACACCACTTGCTACTAAGTTCAAGCCTAAAGATTTTGCTAACGTGAACCCGACAAAGAAAGGAATAAAGTCTGTTGTTTTTGTAACAATTTGTTTCAAAAGTATTGCAATACCCACACATGGAAGGAGTGCTCCTACAGTAAATAGAGACTTCATTACAAAACCATCCATCGGAAGATATACTTTCATAAGATCAACCATATCTGGTCCAAATTTTGTAATAATCATTGTTGGTAAGAAAGAAAAGATAAAATGTGAAATCCAAGGATATACCCAATCAACAGCATATAACTTCTTAAAATCACCTTTCTCTACAGCTTTCCATCCAATGTGTTGCCAAAGCAAGTTCATAGTAGCTGTACCATAGAATAAAACAGTTCCAATTGTTCCAACCGCGGCTCCAATTGGCGCTGCTGCTGCTGCAATCGCCACTTCACCTGAAATATTATTTGCATGAACAAATAGGATAGATAACGGAATTCCGATATAAGAAATTGCCCGTACATCGGCCGATACAGTTCCACCAGGTGTCACTAAGGCAATATATAATACCTGTAAAGCCACACCAACGATTACCCCTGTTGTTATATCTCCTAATATTAAACCTACAATTAAACCACCAACTAATGGACGCCCCAAAGTATAGTTACCAATACTGGATCCCCCCATACCTGGCATCGATGCTAAACTTGCAAACAATCCTAAAAGAGCTGCTTGAATCCAAGAAATTTCCATCATTTTGTCTCCTTATTTCATTATTAAAATCCAAATTTTGATTTAAAATCACTCCAATAGCCAATAGATACATCTGGTAATAATTGGAATCTAACTTTATATCCTGCTTTTTCAATTGCTTCTAGTGCAACTGCTTCCTCTTGAGTAATTGATTGATTATTTCCCAACTTGATAGCACCTGGTCTATCGTTAGCAGGTCCTACAATAATTTCTTTAACATCTCCTGGAATAAAGCCCTGGTCTACTAAAATTTCTTTCATATCAATTGGATTTTTAGTAATCAAAAAATATCTACTATCCGATTCTGTTACTTTAGATGATTTTTCTTTAAACGCTTCCTTTGTCCAAACAAATGTTTTTTTATCTGACGCACCTTTATATGCCTGAATTAAAACCTTATTAGATGCAGCAGCGTCATTTACTGCAATTAATCCATCACATGGATGTTCTTTTGCCCATCTAGTGACTGTTTGTCCATGAATCATTCTATCGTCAATTCGTACAAATGTTACTACCATAATTTTTTATCCCTTTCCTTATATAACTAAATATCGTCTTCTTCATTAAGATTATCATCTGATCCGACTTCAAATTCTTGTAGAGCCGATGATGATTCGTTTAATATCGTAGAAACAAGTTCACTTCCAGTCAGAATGTCTTTCATCACCACTGCTGTAAGTGCCATTGTTAAGTTCATACCTCCCAAAATAGTTGCATTCTCTAATTTTCCAAATTCTTCTAATACTGTTGCAACAGTTGTTAAAGGACTTCCCCCAACAATATCTGCTAAAACAAGAACCGAATCATTTTCATCCAGAGATGCAATAACATTCTTGACCTCTACAGAAAAACCTGCAAGACTTTCTCCATCTTTTAAGCCAATCGCTATGACATCATCTACCTTATCCGAAGCAAACATAGAAAGAGATGATTTCAATCCCTCTGCGAGTCCTCCATGACTGACTAATATCAAATACTTCATATTTCCCTCCTTTTATTGATTTTATTCTATCATCCTTATCTTCACTTTATAATTGTTAAATGTCACAAAAGTTTATTGATAAATGTCAATAAAAAAATGACAAATGTCAATAAAGACATCTGCCATGTTCGTATTATTTAATAAATAATAATCTTGATATCTATTTAAGGGTTCCTATATCTAGTTCTTTTTGTAACTTAATAAGACTACCTTCAATATCCGTGTTATTTTCATCCATAGATAATGCTTCTAATCTTTCTTCTATTCCAACCAATGATTTTGAATTTATTCCTTTTGAAATAGTTGTAATTGAATTTTTCATTATATAATCCAGTGAAGTAGTCGTTAAGGCATTTTGACCAATCATTCCTTTCTTCATCAACTCTTCACTCTTCAAACTAGTTACTACCTCTGGTAATACTGAGCTTCCTTGACCCTTATTAAATAAATTTTGTTGAATTTCACGATTAATTGTTAAAAATTCTATAAATGATACGGCAAGGTTTGAATTGCGAGAACGCGAAGAAAGCACGTATAAGGAAGTATCTGTTACAGTAGAACGAATGTCTTCCTTAGTAGTTGGCAATGAAATACATGTCCAGTTAAAATTTGTATATTTGGCCACATGATAAGGAAAAGGTTTATATGTTCGATATTGTGCCAAACTCATTGGATAAAAGGCCACATGCCCTTCATCAAAATCTTTATAGGTTACTTTGTAACGTCCGTTTAATTGATTCAATCCCCTTATATAGGATAAAGCATCCTTCATTTCTGACGAATCTATACGAGGAATACCACTCTCAGAAATATTAACACCAAAGGCCGCTAGAGATTCTTTCCAACTATATCCTGTTATCCCAAATTGATCAACGATTCCATCTCCATCGGTATCTTTTGTAACTTTTTTACTAATCTCATAGAGATCTTTCTGCGTCCACCCTACTTTAGGAATTTCAATGCCCTCTCTTAAAAGTAAATCTTGATTTACACACATCAACATGGGATTGCTTTCATATGGAAGACCATATAAATCATCTCCGTATTTTGCTGCCTGCAAAGATACATCATAGAAATTAGAGGCATCTTCTTGAGACAGATAGGAATTTAGGTTTTTTAAAATACCTTTTGATGCAAATAAAGATAATTGGTCGCTTGATAATAGAAATACATCCGGTTCAGAACCTTTTAAAATTTGACTTGAAATCCAATTAGAATACTCCTCCTTAGGAATACCTGAATCATATACAATTTTAACCCCTGGATGAAGCTCTTCAAATTTCTTAATAGCCTCATCTAGTACATAGCTGTTATTCCCTGTAGGAATTCCCCAACTAGAATCAGAATAAAAACCCAGCCTAATAATCTTTATCTGCTTGTTTTCCCAAATAAGAAATAAACTCAAGCAACTTAGCACAAACAGTATCGCTAGAAACAATTGCTTTACTTTCATTTATCCATTTCCTTTGAAAAATTCTTTTGTGTCACACCTGTTTGTACAGCCCATATGGCTAACTGTGTCCTATCTCTCAAATTTAGTTTTGAAAGAATGATAGAAAGGTAATTGCGCACTGTTCCCTCGGATAAAAAAAGATTACTGGCAATTTCCTTATTTGATTCTCCAAATGCCACTTGCTGAATAATTTTCCATTCTGTCAGTGATATATTTTCAATATTCTCTTCCTTCACAGTAATAGAAAAATTGGTCTGTGCCATCTGCGAGAACAATTGAAATACCTTACTAGCTATATTAGGATTAATCATAGCTCCACCTTTATACACTGTCTGAATGGCTTGATATAACTCGTCGGTTGAAACTCCTTTTAATAAATAGCCAGATGCACCATATTTTAAAGCACTAAAAATGAATTCGTCGTCATCAAATGTTGTTAAGATTATAATTTTTATATTTGGAAAAAGTTTTTTGATTTCTTTTGTAGCCAATACTCCATCCATTCTAGGCATTCTAATGTCCATTAAAATTATATCCGGTTTTACAGTCATAATGTTATCCATAGCTTCGATACCATCACCAACGACGGATACAACATCAATATCAGCATATACTGATAAAATGATCTGCAAAGACTCTCTAATTAACGCCTGATCATCTGCAATCATTACCTTTATCATATACTTCACCTCCTATTTTTGGAAAAACTATTTTAGTGTAAAATCCTTCCCTATTTTCAAAATGAATAGAACCACCTAAAATAGAAACTCGCTCTCTCATTTGTTTCAAGCCATACCCAATTTGTAAGTCGTCAAAACCTATTCCATTATCGTGCAAAACTATTATGTTGTTATCCTCACTCATAAAGCGAATGCTCATTTTACTAGCATGTCCGTGACGAACAGAATTTGTCATAGATTCTTGTATAATCCTAAAAATAGTATCTTCCTGCATAACATCTAAATCAATATTCCCCCATTCATATTTTAGATCGACAGAGAGTTTTGATAGAGACTCATACTCACTAATCATTAATATTAGAGCATCTTTTAAACCATTATTTTGCAAAGCTCCTGGTCTTAGTCTATGTAATGATCCCCTAACATCTTTTATCCCCTCTCTAACTGCATTTGAAACATTTTTCAACTGTTCTTTAGCACGGATAGGATGAACATCAATTAGTACAGAAACAGCATCAATCCCTGCTGAAATTCCTGTCAACGCATGACCTAGAGTATCATGAATTTCCCGAGCAATTCTTTTCCTTTCTCGATCTTCAGCAATTTTCTCTGATAACGATATGTAATGATTCAATTCAGTGTTGACTCTAGATAACATTTTAAGCTCTTCCTCAATATTATGGTGCTCTTTAATCACGTATAGGATATAAGACAATAAAGAGATGATGAAAATAATAACGTTTAATGACGTCAATGCATTTTCTAAAAATAACACTACACCTCGTATGGACGATGGGTAAAATTGGATATAGGTAGAAAGAGATGGAACTTTTATAAATAGTGACAAGATTTCATAGTCTGTTAAAAGTAACATTAAAAAACTCAAGAAAATAAAAATAATCCAAGAACGTTTACTATCAGAGTCTTGAAACTCTCTTGAACTATAGAATATATCAGCAAAAACTAATAATATTATTCCATTGTATGACAGATTTTGTGACCATATAACACCAATCATTAATACTATTTCAAACAAATTCCATTTTGAAAAAATTGGCCATTTTTTCTCAGTTGAATACATTTTATAGGTAGATATAAAAATAATACCGACAAAAAAGATAATTGAATACCAAAAAATCTGGTCAGGTGATTTTGAAATATTGTTTAATTCTCCCAATAAGAGTATCATCTGTCCCTTTGAAATTACATAGTTTGTAATCTGTATATACAAAGCTCCATTGTATATAATGGTTAGAAAATTAATTAATAAAAGCAAAATTATAGAGTACTGGACACCTTTTACCTGTTTCATTACTGCCACCCATTAATATCAAACTGAATTATATTATTTTTATCAACAAATTGTACAGGTATAGTATATAATTCTTCAACTTCTTCTTTTTTTACTAATAAATCTATTGTTTCCGATACTTTTCTACCCATATGAGATGGAAATTGAGCAACCGTTCCCGTAACTTCATCTGTTGTAGCTAATAAATGCTTCATATCTGGTGAACCATCTATTCCGTAAATAAGTTTTTTTGAAGTTACTTTCAATTCTTTAATTGCTGCTAAAGCTCCTATAGCTGCTCTATCATTTAAAGCCACTATAGCATCAAATTGTAAACCTTCAGATAACGCATCACCTACAGTAGTCATAGCATACTCTGTTTGACCAACCGTTTCTCTTTCTGAGATAATTTGATAATGTTCTTCTGATTTTATTGTATCCAAAAAACCAGTTATTCTCTGATTGGCTGATAAAGCATCTTTGTGCGTTAACAAAAGAATATGAGCATTTGAGGTACGTTTCATCAAATCCTTGGCAATTAATATCCCAGCATGGTAATTATCAGAAACTATACTCGTATCAACTTTTATATTATTCAACTGACTATCTACTGCTATAACTCTAATTCCAAAATTCTTTGCCCTACTTAACGCTTCTACAATTTGCTCGCTATCACTCTTAACCGGATTAATAACAATAACATTCACTCGCTTCTCTATAAACTCATCAATTTGTTTACTCTGTTTCTCTTCACTCATCTCTGCGTCCCGAGTATACAATATCTGACCTTCTGAATCAGAATAGCGTTGAATCTCATTATGTAAATGTCTATAAAATTCACTATTCATCGTCATATAAGTCGCTCCAACTTTTATTTGTCCCGGAATAGGATCTGTCTGACTCACATGAGTATAAATCGCAAAAACAAATACGACTACTGTACAAAATATAATTTTGACGATTGTTCTTGTATATTCTCTACTCATTCCAACCTCCAAAAAGTTTCAACTAGTTCATTGTAACACATTTATACATTATAAAAAAGCCTGAGACCAACTCAGACTTTTTAATGCTTAAAATGGCAATTCTTCCTCTTCCAAAACCAAATCCGCCAAATCTTGTCCTGCATTATTTTCACGCATGGCACGTTGAGCACGACTTTCCAAGAGTTGGAATCCAGTAACAAGTACTTCGGTCACGTAGTTCATCTGGCCATTTTTCTCAAAACGACGGGTACGCAATTCTCCATCAACGGAAATGAGACTACCTTTGGTTGCGTAGCTTGCCAAAGTTTCTGCTAGTCTGCCCCATAGGACCATATTGACAAAATCAGCTTCGCGTTCCCCGTTTTGGTCTTTGTAACGACGATTTACAGCGATAGTTGCTCGTGCTACTGACTTGTCATTGTTGGTTTTGTGCAATTCTGGTGTAGACGTCAAACGCCCAATCATGATAACTTTATTATACATATTTTTTCCTCCTACTTATCTATTCGTAGGAAATCAAAAAAAGTTACAGAAATTTGTAACTTTTCGAAGAAATTTTTTACTTTTTATGAACCATAAATCCTGTCGCCTGTTGATTGGCCATAATGGTCATATCTGTAATCTGCACACGATGAGGTTGACTGGTCACATAGACTACTGTGTCTGCAATATCCTGAGCTTGCAAAGCTTCGATTCCTTGGTAAACGGACGCAGCTCGTTCTTTATCACCGTGAAAACGTACCGTCGAAAAATCTGTTTCGACAATTCCAGGCTGAATGGTGGTCACCTTGATATCTGTTGCAATGGTATCAATTCGCAGACCATCTGAAAAGGTCTTAACTGCTGCCTTGGTAGCTGAATAAACTGCTGCACCCGCATAGGCATAAATTCCTGCGGTTGAGCCCATATTGATGATATGTCCTTGATTGGCTTTTACCATTGCTGGCAAGAAACAGCGAGTAACTGCCATCAAACCTTTGACATTGGTATCTAGCATGGTCAGCATATCCAACTCTTCATAGTCCTGATAAGGTGCTAAACCTAGAGCCAGTCCGGCATTGTTGATCAGAATATCAATCTGTCCTACTCTTTCTAGAATATCGGAGCATACAGTCTTTACCATGGTCATATCCGTGACATCTAGGGGAAAAGTCCAAACTGTTTGATTTGGAAAAGTTTCTGCAAACTCCGACTTGAGGGTTTCTAGTCTGTCTGTCCGTCGTCCTGTTAGAACGACATTCTCACCCTGCTCCAGATAAGCACGCGCAATCGCTTCACCGATTCCTGATGTCGCTCCTGTAATCACAACATTTTTTGCCATCTTATTTCCTTCTATCTGGTCTATCAGATATTAACAACTTCTTAGGCAGTCCAGTGTTTAGCTGGATCAAATGGAGTTCCAACAACTTGGTCTTCTGATAATTCAATAATACCACGTTTTTGCGGAGCATTTGGCAGATGCAATTCACGAGGACTACACATCATGCCAAAACTCTTTTCACCACGAAGCTCACCTGGGAAAATGAGATTGCCTTTGGGCATCATTGCTCCAGGAAGGGCTACAATGGTTTTCAGACCGACACGCGCATTGGGAGCTCCTGCAACGATTTGTACCGTCTTATCACTTGCGACTGCAACTTGGCAGATGTTGAGGTGGTCACTATCTGGATGGGCTACCATCTCGACAATTTCACCAACAACAAACTTAGGTTCCTTATCATTGACAATTTCTTCTGTAAAGCCTTCTGCCTGCAATTCTTGGTTCAAACGAACGACTTGCTCATCTGATAAAAAGACTTGACCACGCTCTGCAATTTCAAATAAACTTGAAACTTCAAAAATATTCCAAGCCACTGTTTCCCCATTATCTTTGAGAAAAACACGGGCTACCTTGCCTTTGCGCTCCACATCCAACTTGGCATCTCCGCTATTTTTCACGATGACCATAAGGACATCGCCGACATGTTCTTTGTTATATGTAAAAATCATTGTTTCCTTTTTCTCCTATTTCAGTCCTGCTAAAAAGTCATTAATTTGTTGCTTGCTTTTACGGTCGCGATTGACAAAACGACCGATTTCCTTGTCCTTTTCTAGAACAACAAGGCTAGGGATTCCGTAAACATCCCAGAGTTTAGCTAAATCCATATACTGGTCTCGGTCCACTCGAATAAAGGTAAACTCTGGATTAGTTTTCTCAATCTCTGGCAAGGCAGGATAGATATAACGGCAATCGCCACACCAGTCCGCCACAAAAAGGAAAACCTTCTTGCCATCTTTTTCTACTAAAGATGCTAATTCTTCTAAACTTTCTGGCTGTATCATAAGACTTCCTCCTCATAGACTAGGTCTTCATTTTCATAGACAAAGCTATAATGACGGCCATCCTCAAAAATGACGCCACCAACCAAGCTCTCTAGACTGCTTTCATAGACTTGAACATAGAGGGTCGCAATTTCCCCCATGTCTGAAAAATGGTCTCGTACAATCGCTGTCAACTCTTCCTGAGTCTTCATGAGCTTATGGTCATCTGCAACTTTTTTCGTAGCAAGGGCAAGGCTCCCAATACCAAGCAGAGCCAAGCCTGCCATCCACATTTTTTTAGCTTTCATACCATTCATTTTAACACAAAAAACGCCTCAGGACAAATGAGGAAGCAGCAGAAACGCAAGTAAAAAGCCCCTTCCTTGCAGGAAAAGGACTTCTTATACTCAATGAAAATCAAAGAGCAAACTAGGAAGCTAGCCGCAGGTTGCTCAAAGCAGCGCTTTGAGATTATAGATAGAATTGACGAAGTCAGCTCAAAACACTGTTTTGAGGTTGTGGATGAAGCTGACGAGGTTTGAAGAGATTTTCGAAGAGTATTATTCTTATTGCCAGGCACCTGAGTCGCCAACGTAGTAACCATCAGGGGTGTAGGTATTGCGAAGCATCTTACCTGATGAAGCTAGATAGTACCACTTGCCATTATCTTTGACCCAATCATTCGCAATCATGGCACCAGAAGAACTTACATAATACCATTCTCCCTTGTCATAAATCCAAGCGCTTGCTTTCATAGCTCCTGAAGTTGATAAATAGTACCACTTGCCTTGGTCGTAAAACCAGTCACTCGCAATCATGGCTCCTGATGATTTAAAGGCATACCAGTTACCACCTTGATAGAGCCAAGTTTGATTGAACATGACTCCTTTATCATTCATAAAGTACCAAGTTCCCTTGTCCTTAACCCAATCCTTCTGCACTAATTGACCTTGTTTTTGATAGTACCAGTTTTGGTTTGATTTTAGCCAGCTTTCTGCTTTTACAATCGGATAAAGTTCTTTGAAAGATCCTCCATCATATTTACGACTGATAGATTTTAGTTTTTCTAGTTTCAACTCGTCATTATCATAATTTGCCCAAGCAAAGACTTTTTGACCATTGACAGTCTCTGGTAAGGTAGCAGTGTAAGTCTTGGTTTGATAATCCCATTTAGCATCGAGGTAAGTGTATTGATTATTTGATTCTTCAATACGATAGTAACCTCTCTTTCCACTATCATTATGAATATCATCCACAACTTTCGTTGACCAGGTCTTTACTTCGTTTCCGCTCTTGGCCTCTACCTTGATATCTCCTCTATAGCCATATGGAACATAGAAATTCAGGTAACGTCCTTCTTCCCCGATCATAGACTTGTCCTTTTCTTGACCTAGGAAATTGACAGTCTGATCTTGACCATCGAGACTAACCGTCCACTCGATTTTCTCGGTTTTTGGCAAATCCAAGACTTTGATATCCACTTCATGACCATTGTTAAACCGAAGAATCTTGCCATCATGATACTGTACTCCACACTTAACAACCCATTCTTCTTTAAGCTCAAATGCCTGCCCTGAATGTGGAAAAGCCAGTAAAGCTAGACCAGCTAGAGACAAACCAAATAGTGTGATTTTTTTCATTGTAAATCCTCCTTAACTTTTGTTATGTTAATTATATCACTATGTTTTTAATTTGCAAATATTATCCTAAATATGCAAGCAAAAAACCTCTGAGATTGTTCTCAAAGGTTCTGATTTAGCTAATTACTATTCTCGACCGCTGCAGTGACAAAGGCAGTGTAGAGTTCTTCTGGGCGGTTTGGACGGCTGGAAAGTTCAGGGTGATACTGACACGCTACAAAGAATTTATTTTCAGGAATTTCCACAATTTCAACCAAACGATTGTCTGGAGAAACACCTGAGAAGACAAAGCCTGCTTCCTCAAACTGCTCACGGAAGGCATTGTTAAACTCATAGCGGTGACGGTGACGGCGTTGCACCACTTCTTGATTGTGATAAGCAGCTGCTGCCTTAGAACCACGTTTCAACTTAGATGGGTAAAGTCCCAAACGAAGGGTTCCACCCATATCCTCAACATCAATCTGATCACGCATGATATCAATGATAGGGTATTTTGTTTCTGGTGCAAGCTCTGCAGAATTGGCACCTTCAAGGCCTAAAACGTTACGAGCAAACTCGATACATGTCAACTGCATTCCCAAGCAGACACCTAACATTGGAACATCATTTTCACGCGCATAGCGAATGGCTTGGATTTTCCCTTCCGTACCACGTTGACCAAAACCTCCTGGTACGATGATTCCGTCCGCATCAGACAAGAGTTCCGCCACATTCTCTGCTGTCACATCATTGGCATTGACCCAATTGATTTTAACTTCTGCGTCATTTGCATAACCAGAGTGTTTCAAGGCTTCGACCACTGAGATGTAGGCATCTTGCAACTCAACATACTTACCGACAAGGGAAATTTTAACTTGTTTTTTCAGGTTCATGACCTTATCCACCATGGCTGACCATTCAGTCATATCCGCTGCTGGTGCATCTAATTTCAAATGGTCACAGACAATTTGGTCCATACTTTGCGCCTGCAAGTTCAATGGAATTTGGTAAAGGTGTTCAACATCCAATGATTCGATAACAGCTTCTGGTGCTACATCACAGAACTGGGCTAGCTTATTTTTAATTCCTTGACCAGCTGGTTGCTCTGTACGAATCACCAACATATTTGGTTGGATTCCCAATCCACGCAATTCTTTGACAGAGTGTTGAGTTGGTTTGGTCTTCATTTCACCAGCGGCCTTGAGGTATGGAAGCAAGGTTGTATGGATGTACATAACATTATCCGCCCCCACATCTGCCTTCATCTGACGAAGGGCCTCTAGGAATGGCAAGGACTCGATATCCCCAACTGTTCCACCAACTTCTGTGATAATGACATCCGAGTCGGTCGTTACAGCGGCACGCTTGATTTTTTCTTTCAAAGCATCTGTGATATGAGGAATGACTTGAACAGTTGCCCCAAGGTATTCTCCACGTCGTTCCTTACGAAGAACTTCACTGTAAATTTTACCAGTTGTCACGTTGGAATATTTATTAAGATTGATATCGATGAAACGTTCATAGTGACCCAAGTCCAAATCTGTCTCAGCTCCATCATCTGTCACAAATACTTCCCCGTGCTGGTAAGGACTCATAGTTCCCGGATCGATATTGATATAAGGATCAAACTTTTGAATGGTTACTTTGAGACCACGATTTTTCAAGAGACGGCCTAGACTCGCTGCAACGATCCCTTTCCCAATAGACGATACCACACCACCAGTTACAAAAATATATTTCGTAGACATAGATTCCTCTTTCTAAAATGCTCAAGGTCTTGTCAACTACGAGGGGACATAGAAAACAAGACCCTACTAATAAGAATAATCTGGGACGACTGCACCAGATTCACAACTAAAATACAAGAAGATAACTTCTTGAAAAAACAAAAATAGCTCCCTAAGAACTAGGGAGCTCCGACCTCTAAAAGAGGTGCCCGAACAATATGATACCTAAAAATAGGATAATTGTCAATAGCTAACTTTTATTCCTCGATGTTTTCAGAATCATCGTCTGAAAACTCGTCATCTTCTTCATTGAGATCCACGTCTTCACCCAAGTCATCAGGAGCAATTTCGTTGATTTCTGCATCGTAAGCTTCCACTTCATTTTTCTCATCATCTGGATTTTCATCATCGTATGAAAGAGCTGGATCTGCTTCGTATGCATCTTCGTCTTCTGGATCATCCGCATTATAGTCAATGGCATCTGAATCACCATCCATGAAGGCATTGACACGTTTTTTCTTAGCTTTTGGTGCTACTTCATCGTCGTCATTTTCTTCAAGAGCGATAATTTCTTCGTCGATTTCGTCCACACCATACCATGAACGAAGACCCCATTTGTTGTCTCCAAGTGAGATGAAGCTACCGTCAAAGTTCAACTCTGTGTAGAACAAAGGCAAAGCTTCACGGATATCGCTGTTTGATGTTCCAAGGTAGTTTTGAATTTCGTTTACAAGATCGCTAAAATGCATCTCGTGATCACGACCACGAAGTTCCAAGATAGCACGCGCTACCTCAATCATAGATAGTTCACTTTTTTCTTGCCCAGCAAATACTTCTAATTCCAAAGCGTTTCTCCTCATTTTTACTACTATCGCCAGAGCGAACAGACTCTGACCTCATTTTATCATGTACTCTTTATTTTACGATAATTTTGCGGAATAGTCAAAGGTTAAATGGGAGAAAGTGACAGGACTTTTTATTTCTTTGCTACCCATCCGATGGTATCGCTAGGTGGATTTTCAATATCAATCCCGATGAATTCAATACCAATTTCCCCATTTTTAAACTTAGTCAAACGAATGCCGTTGATTTCCAGCTCATTGAGTCGTTGACCTGTCAAGACTTCACGTTCTTTCAACTGGAAAACACCACGTAAAATCCACTTCCCGAGGATTTCTTGCTTATCGGTAGACTGAATAGCCTTACCAGCTTCTTGATTTATATAGGCGTTAATAACATCACCAGAAGATAAAAAGCGTAGTTTAAAAGTTCTTTCTTCTTTAGATAAAGCCAATTTTTTAGTTCCAGGTTCAAAGGTCCCAAATCCAGAACCAAAGAAGTCTGGTCTTTCATCGTGGAAATTTTTGGAGTCAGGCAGAGGAATGTAAACTTCACTAACTGGACGGTACACTAACTGCTCAATTTCTTTAATGAGCTTTTCATTACCAGTCTCGTGGACAAAGTTAATCAAGTCCTCGCGAATAGGCTTCATCTGAGCTTTTTCTTCCTTGCTGGTCCATTTTTTCAATAGAATTTCTTCTAAAGAAAAAGTCACAAAGGCTAGTTCTTCTGGAGTCAGACTGTCTTTGAATTTTTCCTGAATCTTTAGAATCCGTGGCAGACGATCTTTCTTAGCTAGTTTTGATCCTCCGTTAAAGGCATTGAAACCAGAGTTTTCTTCCACATTTCCATGTTTGTCTGTAATAACCCAAGACACTGTTTCTAAGATATCGGTTTTATCCTTTTCAGCTGTCAGTAAATGAAGGTTTTCAAAGAGAGAAAAAGGATCTTCAATATAATGGACATCCCAAGTATCTACCACAATGTCTTTATTGTTAAAAGTCATGTGGAGCTGGCTGTCAGCCGCTGTATACTTGTAGTGGTGTTGCCCATCCGTAAATCGAAAATTGGTTGGATTGTTTTTGGTGGTTGATCCTTCAATGACCAGATTATCAATATCAACTGGCAAATAAGATGTTTCACCGACAAAAATCTTAGGATTTTCTCCCTTAGGTGTCGGCATCAGAACGTGATAAACTGCTTCAACATTGACCGAGTCCGAACTAAATCCCTTGATTTGTGCCTTAGAAGATTCGATTCTCTGATTTCTTAAGGTCGCAATCTTTCGTGCCAACTCTTCATAGCGTTGATAGTTTTTCTTGTCTGCTGTTTCTTTATCTGCTGATATATCTGCATGGAATTTGATATCACCCAATAAGTCCGTCCAATCTTGAGAGTCCTTCTTAAACTGAGCGATTTTTTGGTCTCCAGAATTAATCCCAAAAGACTTAATTCCCACTAAGTATTTATGATTTTCATCCACAACGACAGAGGCATCATAGGAGGTATTTGCAATATCTTCCCCAACCGCATTAAAAGCCTTCTGGAAGACTGTTTCTTGAAATTTAGAATTAACAATCGGAGCAACATAATTCTCTGTTTGTCCCTCATCTTCTGATTCTGCCTTTTGAGAGAAAGCTTGGCTCAAACTAGCGAAGTTGGTAATTAAAGTTTTGTATTTGTCTTTTTGTTCAGACTTTAGATGTTCCCACATAAGCACCCTCTTTTCTATTTTCAGTATATCAAAAGAAGATTAGTTTTTCACTAACCCTCTTATATATTCGTTAATTAATACTGTAAAATTCGAGATTTCCTCGTTTTTTTACCAATTTTAAATAATCTTCACCGGACAGAAGGGCTAGACCATCGTCATAAGACTTGATTTTTTCAAGAGCCTGGTCATAGCTATCTACAAAATCCTTGACATAGGACTGGCCCTCAAATTGACCACTCATCTTAGTGTAGATAATGGCGAATTTTCCTGAACGATCAAGCTGAGATTTTCCTTGGCTTTCGTTCAAAGCCTTGGCAACATTTCCTGCGATGCGTTTAATCACAGGAACAACCACACTGTTTCCAGCCTGCTTATATAGCTGACCATTGGAAACCTCTTCAGGGATTTTAAAAGATTTAGGATAACCTTGAACATTAAAGGTTTCCTTAGGTGTCAGCTTACGAATCTCACCACTGTCTGTCAAAATTAATGGAACGTTATGTCCACCTGTTCCCATATTGGCTGTCAAAGTAGGGACAACACCATTTTTATTTTCACGGACATATTGACGGCGCCACTGGTAAACCGTATCTTGACTGGTGACTTCAAATTTCAACTGGTCGTAGAAATTCTGCTTGCCTTCACGGTAGTAGTAAACCTCGTCTAGCTTATCACCAAAGTTAATCACATCCTGAAGAGAAGTCGTCAGCTTGATTTCCTCTGGGAATTCAAACAAGTCATAAGCTTCCTTAGTATCAAAGCCAACAATGTAGATCCGCTCACGGTTTTGTGGGATATTTCCATAGTCTTTTCCGTTGAGAACCTTCCACTTGATGAAATAGTTGTTCTCGGTCAAGGCTTCACGAATAACCTTGAAGGTATTGCCGTGGTCATGACCAACCATGTTCTTGACGTTTTCGATAAAGATGGCACGAGGTTTACATCCCTCAATCATACGAAGCAATTCGAAGAAAAGATCGCCACGATCATCATCAAAGCCCTTGCGATAACCCGCAATACTAAAGGCCTGACAAGGGAAACCTCCCATAATCACATCCACGCGCTCAGCTGGGATGTCCTCTGGCTGAACATCGTGAATATCACGACCATCCAAATAGGTATCTGGATGGTTTAACTGATAAGTCTGACGCGCATACTTATCAAATTCATTGGCATACACCACTCTGAACTCGTTGGTCTGTTCAAATCCCAACTCAATTCCCCCAACACCTGAGAAGAAGGCTGCAATGTTGTACTTCTCAGGTCGGTTCGAACTTACAGAATTTGTCATGTAGTAACCTGCTTTCTAGAATCTTATCATTTAGTATGAAATCTTGTTAAAAAGTAATGATTTTCAAAATATATTGTATTCTTTTTTTGTAAACTTGTATCTAAAATTTATATAATCAACTTATATACTAAATTCAGCTTTATGAGCAATAATGTTCATTATGAATTACTTTAAATAATTATTAAATTAAGAACTTTAGTAATACATATACATTTGTTAACGACTTTATTTTAGATTATCAAAAAATATTATTTGGATATTTTTTCTTCAAAATAAGATAACAAACTAGGAGAAGTAATTGCATGCTTTGCTAGATGAGACAATAATGTTTTTTCAGGAGAATTTAAAGATAAATTTGTTTTACATCCGTAAGAAAATTCTGTTTGTCTAAGAAAATTAACTAAAAATTTGAAATCTTCTTTTCCTCTAAAAAAGTAATTAATATCAAAAGATTCAGTTTGTTTATAATACTGGATAAATCTTTTAATACCTCTTTTTTTACACTTAAAAAGATTTAATAGACCTATGAAACGACTAACATCATTACCTTCATTTTTTAACTTACGTATTTTTTTTACTAACTGAATTTCATAACGTGTAATTAAATAGTCAATATCTATATCATATAATGGTTTCCCATCGATACCCGCATTAATAAGTTCTATAGAAAAATCTTTTATGATTATACAATTAATAATATTGAATTCTTCAAATTTCAACTGAAAACCATATTTTATGCACAACATGCTGAATAAATTATAGTCAGTTAATTTATCAATAAAACTCTGGTGCAATTTTTCATATTTAGATACTAATTCATTAAACTCTATACTTCCTCGATTGTATCCAATTTCTTCCTCTACAATTCTCTTAATGACTTCAGAGGAAGTATAAAAATTCTCTATTGAATAAAAATCGGTTTGATAGACTCCTTCATAACAAGGTTGCAATGAACCTACATTATCGTAATCTTTATCTATAAAAAATAATAATTGATTTTTAGGAATCAATGATTCTTCTCTACAAATTTTTTGATGTACTTTTAAAACTTCGCTTTTTCCACCACATTCATACTGATTACACAAAGGATAGCTTTTCAACAAACTATAATGAACCTCTTTGAATTTATTAAAGTAATAGAATCTATCATAGCCTTCAAAAAAGAAATGATAGATATCCATATTCTTATTTTTTCTTTGAGAAAAATCAAGCCATGCAGATGCCGCATTTTTAGATTTTTCTCTCATCTCCTCTGCTCGACTATTCTTCGTCATAATTCTTATCTCCACTAAAAACTTCAAAATCAGAAACATTATCAAATAGGTTTTCAAATATGAAAGGAGAATGTGTAACTGCGACTAGAAAGAATAAGGAATTAGAGTTGGAGATATCCACTAGGAATTCTTTTTGCCATTCAATTGACAATGACAACTCTGGTTCATCAAATAATACAATAATTTCTTTATCTTCTAATAGTACTTTTGAAAAAATAGATACCAATTGTTTTTCACCAGAAGATAGTTGATTTAATTCAATTTTTTTCTTCTCTCTGGAATAAATAGCTATGTCTAAAGAGGACTGATTGTAAACAAACTCTTTATTAATGAAGTATTTGTTTACGACATCAACAAATCGTTTAATTCTATTATCTATATCACTTAATTTTGAATAATTTTCCAAAATTTTGTTTAATAGATTCATAAGATACTTATCTTTATCCTTTGAAAAACTATCTTTTTTAAATTTATCTATAATAATATCAATTGTTCTCTTTTCAACTTTACTACCTAAACGGCTCAATGCAATTCTAATTGTTTCAGGATCAGATTTTTCCAGTTCTGAAAATTCAAAATCATCATCCGTAGTATATTCATTTAATAAACCTGTTGTCATTTGTTCGTAGTTTTGGCTTGTAACTGTTTTTATACCATATAAAATATTGTCAATCTGTTTTTTGACATCTTCCATTCCAAAATTAATCAAATTTTCTTTTATTTCTTCACGGAATGGTAAATTAGTAATATCATTGTTTGCAAAAATCTCTTCTTCAATTCGCCTATAAGTCGGAAAGTATAATATTTTTTTATCTTTTTTAAAAGCCTCTATTCTACTAACAAAAGTTTTAAAAGGATTAACATACTCACTAATACTTGAATGACTTATATGTGAATTATCATATATAGTTGCTATACAATATACAAAATAATTATAAGGCATTTTAGATGTATCTCTATTTTTAGAGTGCAATTCTCTCAAGTTTAAATCTTTAAAATTAGTAGAATTTTTTACTTCGGCAATAATTGATTTATCTATATCTCTTGCCCATCTCTTAAATACAATATCATCACCACGGATACTTTTTGCTTTAAGTACACTACTGAAATCTAGATTTCTAAATTCCCATGATAAATACTTCAAATAAATCTCATCTTCATAAGGAGAATCTATATAATCCAATACTTCATCTTTTGAGAATTCAATTATCTCTTGTTCATCAAATCCAATAGAGATTGTTGTAAAATTAATTTTTTTAAGTTCAATATAGTTACCACTTAATAAATAGTATAAAATATTTAAAACAGTAGTCTTACCAACACCATTCTCTCCTACAAAAATATTAATAGCATTATTAAAATGTATACTTACCGTCTTAGAATCATGTAGTCCTTGTATTTTAATGCTTCTCATATAAACCTCCATTCGCCCTATTATACCACAAAAACACGGTTCATCACCGTGTTTCTATGTTTATTTAACGAGCTTCTTCATCTCATCAATACGTGCGACGGTCGCATCATATTTGGCTTGGTAGTCGGCTTGTTTGTCGCGTTCTTTTTGGACAACTTCTGGTTTGGCGTTGGCTACGAAGCGTTCGTTAGAGAGTTTCTTGCCGACCATATCCAGTTCTTTTTGCCATTTAGCCAGTTCCTTGTCGAGACGAGCCAGTTCTTCTTCAACATTGAGGAGGTCTGCCAGTGGCAAGTAGATTTCTGCTCCTGTGATGACGCTTGACATAGCGAGTTCAGGTGCAGGGATGGTTGATGCGATTTCCAAGTGTTCTGGATTTGTGAAGCGTTTGATGTAGTTGACATTGCTGTTAAAGAAGGCTTCCAAGTCGCTATCACTAGTCTTAACAAGGATGGTGATAGGCTTACTTGGAGCAACGTTTACTTCTGCACGCGCATTACGAACAGCACGAATCAAGTCTTTGAGACTTTCCACGCCAGTGTGGGCAGCAAAGTCTTCGAAGACTGGGTTAACAGTTGGGTATGCAGCTGTAACGATAGAACCTTCTGAGATTTGTCCAAAGATTTCCTCTGTCACGAATGGCATGATTGGGTGGAGGAGACGAAGGATCTTGTCCAGAGTGTAAAGGAGAACAGAGCGTGTGATGACTTTCTCTTCTTCATTGTCGCTATAAAGGACTTCCTTAGTCAATTCAACATACCAGTCCGCAAACTCATCCCAAATGAAGTTGTAGAGGATGTGTCCAGCCACACCAAACTCAAACTTGTCAAAGTTGGCCGTTGCTTTTCCGATTGTTTCATTGAGATTGTGGAGAATCCAGCGATCAGTGACATTTCCAGCTTCCTTGTTAACAACTTTTTCCACATTAGCAGTTGCTTGCTCAAGGGTCAAGCCTTCATTGTTCATGAGGATGTAGCGAGAGATGTTCCAGATCTTGTTAATGAAGTTCCATGAAGCATCCATTTTCTCGTAAGAGAAGCGCACGTCTTGCCCTGGTGCAGAACCGTTTGAAAGGAACCAACGAAGGCTATCTGTTCCGTACTTATCAATAACATCCATTGGATCAATCCCGTTACCGAGAGATTTGGACATCTTGCGTCCTTGCTCATCACGAATGAGACCATGAATCAAGGCATTTTTGAATGGCGACTTGCCAGTAAATTCCAAACCTTGGAAAATCATCCGAGACACCCAGAACGGAATAATATCATAACCAGTCACCAAAGTTGATGTTGGATAATAACGTTTAAAGTCTTCTGAGTCGACATCCGGCCAGCCCATAGTTGAGAATGGCCAGAGGGCAGAACTGAACCAAGTATCCAAGACGTCTTCGTCCTGAGTCCATCCGTCACCTTCTGGCGCTTCCTCGCCGACGTACATTTCACCCTCAGCATTGTACCAAGCAGGGATTTGGTGACCCCACCAGAGCTGACGTGAGATTACCCAGTCATGGACATTTTCCATCCATTGGAGGAAGGTATCGTTGAAACGAGGTGGGTAGAATTCTACCTTGTCGTCTGTGTCTTGGTTAGCAATAGCATTTTTGGCCAATTGATCCATCTTAACAAACCATTGAGTAGACAAGCGTGGTTCAACTACAACACCGGTACGTTCTGAGTGACCAACACTGTGGACACGTTTTTCGATTTTAACAAGGGCACCGATTTCTTCCAGTTTAGCAACGACTGCCTTACGAGCTTCAAAACGGTCCATGCCTGCAAATTCGAAGGCAAGCTCGTTCATAGTTCCGTCGTCGTTCATGACGTTAACTTGTGGCAAATTATGACGTTGACCAACCAAGAAGTCGTTTGGATCGTGGGCAGGTGTGATTTTCACGACACCCGTACCAAACTCAGGGTCTGCGTGTTCGTCCCCAACGATTGGAATCAATTTATTAGCGATTGGAAGGATGACGTTTTTACCAATCAAATCCTTGTAGCGTGGGTCTTCCGGATTGACCGCAACGGCAACGTCCCCAAACATAGTCTCAGGACGAGTTGTGGCAACTTCAAGGGCGCGTGAACCGTCTTCCAGCATGTAATTCATGTGGTAGAAGGCACCTTCGACATCCTTGTGAATCACCTCGATATCAGAAAGGGCTGTGCGAGCAGCTGGGTCCCAGTTGATGATAAATTCACCACGGTAGATCCATCCTTTCTTGTAAAGGTCCACGAAGACTTTGCGAACCGCTTTTGACAAACCTTCGTCAAGAGTGAAACGCTCACGAGAATAGTCTACAGAGAGCCCCATCTTGCCCCATTGTTCCTTGATAGTAGTGGCATATTCGTCTTTCCATTCCCAGACCTTGTCAAGGAATTTTTCACGACCTAGGTCATAACGCGTAATACCCTCACCACGCAAGCGCTCCTCAACCTTAGCCTGAGTGGCAATCCCAGCGTGATCCATACCTGGAAGCCAAAGCGTATCAAAACCTTGCATGCGTTTTTGACGGATAATGATATCTTGCAAAGTAGTATCCCAAGCGTGACCAAGGTGAAGTTTACCAGTTACGTTTGGTGGTGGAATAACGATTGAATAAGGCTTAGCCTTTTGATCGCCTGAAGGCTTGAAAACATCAGCATCAAGCCATTTTTGGTAACGACCAGCCTCAACCTCGGCTGGATTGTATTTAGGTGAAAGTTCTTTAGACATGTGTTTGTCCTTTCTCTATTGAATTCATTTTATTTTGAATTTGCTTAGCAGCTTCTTCTGCAGACAAATTCGTATTATTTATTTTAAAGTAGTGGTGCAACTCATTCGGTTGATGTTGGGAATTTAATTGAAGTGTTTCAGCGGTCTCTAAAATTTCTCTTTCAGATATCTCAATATGCCGTTTCAAGGGCTTGTGCTTCAACCGGTTCTCCGTTTGATTTCGACGTAAACGCTCTTCAAGACTTGTTTCCAACTCAACAAACAGAATCTCTTGATGAAAGTTATCCAATAAATCCTGAATTTGCTTTAAATACATCAGCTGGTACTGATTTGAAAAATCAATTACGTCAGTTAAAATTACTGATCGCTGATTTCTTGCACTTACTCCAAGGAAAGAAAAGGTAATTCCACGAACAAATTCCCACATCTCCTCTGTATAATCCTGATAGATTTCTAGTGCAAAATCGATGGCTTGATGGTTATAAAAGAGGGTAGCATCCGTCAGTCGAGATAGTTCTTGACCAATCGTCATTTTCCCAGAAGCTGGAGCTCCAATGATGAAAAGATGCATCAAATCACCTCCCACTCACTTCTCAGCAAACCATATATCAGACTGTCACAGCAGGTTCCTTGAACATCCTTTCTGTCTCTTATTCGAGCTTCGAGGGTAAATCCAAGCTTCTCTGCGACTCGTTGACTTTGGACATTGTATCCAAAACAAGTCAGTTCAATCTTGTGAAGATCCAAATCTTTAAAGGCTAAGTCAATCAAGGCAAGCGCTGCTTCTGGTACATAGCCTCGACCCCAATAGTCTGGATGCAAGGTATAGCCAAGCTCTAGCACATCATCCGCATAGCGGTGGTTGAAGTCAACCGAACCAATGACTTTATCTGTTCCTTTGACGACAAGCCCATAGCCAGCTGGGAGATTTTCCTTTTGATTGCGTTCTGGAAGAATATGCTCTAGATAGTAAACCTCATCTTCCAAGGTCTTGACTGGAGGAAAGCCTGCTGGATAGGCGACCTCTGGGAGACTAGCGTAGGTATACATATCCTCAGCATCTGCCACTGTCCGGACTCGTAAAACGAGACGTTCTGTTTCCAAGCGTTCTGGCAGTTCAGCTCTTGACATCCTTCTTCCTCGCTTTCTTTATAAAGCTCCCCATAGGGTCAACACGGTTATCTAAATAGCGATAAACGCGCTGGTTACCGTCCCCCATAAAGTAAGTCGGTGAAAAACGGTCATTTTTAAAATGTCCCTTATCATCCAAGAGTTCAGGATTAGCCAGTCGGTCCAGAATCTTAGCAAAGATGTGGCAGATTCCATCTCCCTCGATAATCCGATCTACCTGACAGTCCAATACGACTGGACAAACCTCTAAAATCGGTGCCTGAGTTCGTTCAGAAATCTCGTAGTCTAGTCCCAGGTGTTTCAGTTTCTCCCGATGACTGATAAAACCAGCCTGCTCCATCTCGAGCATGAGATTTTCATCAGGGATATTCACAGTGAACTGTTGATAATGCTTGATTTGCTCAGCCGCATTTTCCTCAGCTCCGACACCGATGACTAGCCAATCTCCCAAGCTATAAGAGGAGCTACAGGTCGTAATATTGTGTCCAAAATTCTGATCCTGATACCCCAAAATGAAGATAGGAAAACCATAATAGAGCTTACTTGTGTTAAAAGATTGCTTCATAACAACCTCCTTTTACTAAGACGCAAAAGAAAATCCCTGCCATCTACATGACAGGGACGAATGTATTTATCCGCGGTACCACCCAAATTCGGGCAGCGCCCGCAACTTTAATCTTCCTGTTTCTCCTTTATGACGTCGTTAGCTCGCTTTGGCGTACTTGAGTACAGCCTGCAACTCGTTGCCTAGTCCTAGACGGAAACAAAAAAGACACTTTTATTTCATTTTTTCATCCATTAGCAACCAGTTTTGACACATTTGTGGACTTCTCAGCACCGCCACTTTCTGTAAAATGTGGGATTCAAAACACCTCTGATGGCTCTATTGTAACAAGATTTTGACGGAAATGCAAGGATCAAGAAAAATTACTTGAACTTGATGCCATTTTCCTTCAATTTCTTAATAGTAGCTGGGCCGATTCCTTTCAAGGCAAGGAGTTCTTTTTCAGTCCAGTTTTTGAAATCTGACGCAGACTTGATTCCTTCATCATAGAAAGTTTTGGCACGGTCAAGTGGAAGTCCACCCAAGTTTGCTGCAAAATCTTCTACAGAATTGGCTACTTTTTGAGCTTGCTCTTTGGTAGCTTCTACTGCTTGTTCAACTTTTTTAGAAACAGCCTTACCAGCTTGGCTTGCTGACTGTTCTGCACGTTTTACGACTTTTTTTGTCTCTTCTACAACCTTAGTCACAGTACTTGAGAAAGCACCTGCACGACGGAGGCTATTTCGTAATTGTTTTTTACGATTGAGTTTCTTTGACATGATAAAATCCTTTCAATAAAAAACCCCTGCTCTGACAAGGATTTAATATAAATATTCTATCAAGATTTTAGTAAAAAATCAAGAATCTATCTCGTTTAATAATTTCTCTCACCAAACAAGCCTTCTGGCAAATCATGGAATCCCTTGCCTGCTTTGAAGTTTTCAAACTTACCAAGCAAAAACTGATAAGCATCCAAGCGACTTTCGTATCGAATCATGGCATCTTTGGCACGCTCATCTTGGTCTTCTTCATAGACTTTTTGGCTTTCCTTGTGCGCCATGTCATTAATCATAATCTGGGTATTGACCCAAGCCTCAAATTCCTTCATAAACTCTTGTTCGTAACTCATTTTTTCTCCTTATTCTAATCCACGGAAATAGTCCGTATCAATCTCACGGTAGGGTTGAATATCCTGAACATACTCCAGCACCCCTTGAAATTCTCCCTCTTCATCGTGCACTGCTGCGTAGGTGATGTGGACAAACTTACCTCGCGACTCAGACTTGAACCACATTTCATACTTGTCCTTAGTACCCTCACGAAGCCCCTTCATAATGGTCTTAACCTTGTCCAAATACTTAGGTGGATGACAGAGTTCAACATTGCGCCCAACTTGTGACGGCGTCCGTTTGAAAATCATCTCGTCAGTCGGCGTATTGTCATTATAATACTGGAAAATATCGTCTTTATTGACAAAAGTAATCTCCATAGGGAGGTGATTGAGAATGAGATTGGCCTGCTCGACCGAGAGATAGCCATTGCCAAAAGACTGTTGACTATGACGGTCCAGCACTGCTTCCTTTTCCTTAGGAGTAAAGGTAATTGTAAACTGACCTTCTGGCGTATCGATAACTTGTTGGACTTGCCCCTCTGCCGTATCTAGCTGTACAGGCTCCTCTGAACTCTTTTCCTCAATAAAACTCTGACGTTCTGGCACCCATTTCTCAGACGGACGGATGATGGCATAGCCATAGGCATCGCTCTCCTCCGCAATCTGAAGCCAATCATCCTGAGTAAAGGATTCAAGGAGAATCATGAGAAGGATGGACTCTTCCTTGAAAATCATACTTTCAAACTCTGTCGCAAAAGATTCAAAAGCTTCCTTTACAGTGGAAATCGACACTTCTGGCAATGACTTGGCTGTCGCTAAAGCTGTTTGAAAGAGTTCCCTAATCTGGTCATCCACTCCCCACATGACCTTAGGAGGTGAATCGTGTCCATAGCGCTCCATGATAGGAAAGAAGAGTTCTTCTTTACGTTGGTAATGGATGTCAAATTGCCCCACAAGACCCATCTGACGCACTAAACCCTTACGCATCTCCACCAGCATTTCTTCATCTTCCATAGACTCATAGGTATCCAACAATCTCCGAATGCGAATCAAGGCCGCACGGAGAGCCAGATTTTCTTCCTTAAAGACCCGAACTGGATGACCTGGATGCTCGGTATCCTCTACTTCGACACCTTTAATAGCATTTTTAAAAAGATTAGCATGGACATCGCAAAGTTCCATAACATCTTCAAAGGTGACACCTGAGTCTGAGTTCATCAGCTCGTGCTCCATGAGGGAAATCTCTATGGCTGAGACACCCGCAAAAGTCGCATCAAAACGCTCCTGAACCGACTCAGGAGACGCACCATTGTGCAATTCTAACAAAATATCCCGCAGTACATGAATCCGTTCATCTGCCATTAGTCTAACCCAATCACTTCGTAGCCATTTGCTTCCAGTGTGCGGACAATCTTGTCCATAGGAGTTCCTTCCAGCTTAGAACCCTGTTTGAGCGATACTTTACGACCGACTGTGTTGCGCATCAAGGGATTGGCAAGAGGTTTAAAACCAAGCTCAACTAGAATTTCCAAGACTTCTGGATGCTTATCCACCACTTCTGCAACGGGAATTGACACATCGATGATATTATCCATGACGACCTCCATTGAATGTTCTAAAATGATTTTACTGCTTTTATTATACCACAAGGAAAGAGATTAAAAAACTAGCAGTGGAGTTCCTGCTAGTTATCTGCGACTTGAATTACTATCTAAATAAGTTTAAAGAGCCAATCCAATATCTTAAACACTATCTTGTAAAACAGCAATTGAACTGCAAAAGAGATAATCATCCAAAAGAATTTCAAAATCCCAATAATCGGTTTAATAAAAAGAATGGCAAGAATTGCCCAGAAAAATTTCATTTTTTATCCTCTGCCTTGATGAGCCACCGAGCCGTATCCATTAACTTGTCTGCAATAAAAAGTTTCCCCAGACCGACAACGGCATTATCATCTTTCTTTATCGTTTTCATGACTTTTACACCTTGCACGGTCAAAAAGTAATTACCATAGATTTTAGCAAAAGCTTTGATAGGATTCATGTCACTCACCCTCGATTATTTCAGCCTCTTTTCGGATTGTTTCAACATCTTCTTGATATTGAACTTCACTATAGTTGACTAGCTTGGATAATTCTTTCTGCAAGCTTTCCCCCATCGGCTTCATGGTCGCAAAGGTTAAGCCACCAGAAAGGACACCCCCTAAAATAGGAATCACTTTTCCCATTCCCTTAGCCAAGCCTCCCTTTGTCAAGCTGACTCCAAAAATTTTCAAAACTTTCTCCAGAATAGGATACCAAAGTGTCTTTGTCAAAGCTTTCTGCGGAATAGTCTTCATCACATGCTTGGCAACTGTCACACCTCCAGAGCGAAGTAAAGCCCCTGCTCCATTTACCCCTAGCATGACACCGAGATAAAGCAAGAGTGTATTTTGAGCATCCTCACTCAATTCATCACGGGATTCCCAAAGATCATCAAATCCATAAATATAGCCTAGTTCTTGGGCTAACTTTAATGAAAAAGCATAAAACTGAACTACATCTGTTGGAATAGTGATTGCCATGGCAATACCACCAGGTAAACCTGCCAAAATCGAAGTCCCGCTTGCTCGTAGAACATTGTCCTTAATACAGGTCTTAGCAACTCGATCCAAGCTTTCCTTTGTTAACAAAGAGGTCGGACCTTTTTCCAATAATGTAGCAATATCCTTTCGATCTAACTCTTTAGAAAATTTGTCAACTAAAAATTTTTCTCGATCAACTTTGACCATGGGTAATTTCACCACTTGTTGCAGCACTTGCATCGCTAACTCTTGCTTGCCCATCTCTATCTCCATTTATCATTCGTATTAAACTTTATCATATCATACTATGAGGTATTTACAAATTTTTTAAACTGTTTTTTGCAAATACAGCTATTAATAGCTAGAAGAGTTCACACACCAAAAAAGAGGGTTGCCCCTCTTCTTAGTTCTTATCCAGATTGCGTAGCATTTCATCAATCTTGTTTCCATACTCAATGGATTCGTCTTTGACGAAAGTCAAATCTGGGATTTTGTACAATTTCAAATTGCGACCAAGTTCACGTTTGATGGTACCAGTTGCTTTTTCAAGCCCGATTTGAGCTTTTTGATTATCTGAAGCAAGGTTACTCAAAATGGTGTAGTAAACCTTGGCAACAGACAAGTCACCTAGCATCTGAACATCTGTAATGGTCACACCTTGGACACGCGGATCACGGACTTTCTTTTGCAAAATCTCATTGACTTCACGCTTGATTTCCATGCCCACACGATCCGTACGGAAATGATTTGCCATGATATTCCTTTCTCTACTTTGAACCAAAAGCTAGGCCAGCAGACCTAGCTATTTTTAAACTTCTTGATTTTTAATTCAAATTGAAACGAAGTTCAATTTGAAATCATCTGCTTCTTTCGCCGTGGTGAAAGTGATGGAACTGATTTATCAGTCCCATCACAGGGGATTTTTGAGACTCTAGGCTCAAAAATAAGCAATGAAACCATCGGTTTGCTTGCGTCCCTCACCACCTAAGAAAGGAGCAAAAAATCTTATCTCTTGATTTCTTCCATGACATAGGCCTCAATCACATCATCCATCTTGATATCATTGTAGCCATCGATCATCAATCCACCTTCACGACCGTTTGTAACTTCTTTGACGTCGTCTTTGTAGTGTTTCAAGCTTGCGAGTTCACCGTCATAGATAACAACACCGTCACGGATAACACGAACTTTAGAGTCACGGGTAACCTTACCGTTGATAACCATGAATCCACCGATAGTGCCCACTTTAGACACCTTGAAGGTTTCACGGATAACTGCTTCACCGATAACTTTTTCTTCAAATTCTGGATCAAGCATCCCCTTCATGGCTTCTTCCATCTCTTCGATAACCTTGTAGATAATGCTGTGGAGACGGATTTCCACATCGTCAGCTTCGGCTTGTTGACGCGCTTGTGGTGTAGGGCGTACGTTGAAACCAACGATAAAGGCATTTGAAGCTTCGGCCAGAGTCACGTCAGATTCGTTGATGGCACCGACTGCCGAGTGGACGATGGTCACTTTGACACCTTCCACATCGATTTTTTGAAGTGAAGCAGAAAGGGCTTCAACAGAACCTTGTACATCGGCCTTGATGATAACGTTAACAGACTTGAGTTCACCAGCTTTAAGGGTATCAAAGAGGTTTTCAAGGCTGACACGTTGGGTAGCTTGACGTTGTTTCATGAGGGCACGTTTGGCACGCTCTTCACCAGCTGCACGCGCAGATTTTTCATCTTCGTAAACGGCAAAGTGGTCACCCGCCATTGGCGCTTCGTTCAAACCTGTGATTGAAACTGGTGTTGATGGTCCAGCAACCTTAACACGACGACCAAGGTCGTTGGTCATAGCACGGACACGACCGAAGGTATTTCCGACAACGATTGGGTCTTGAACATTCAAGGTACCTTGTTGAACAAGAAGGGTTGCAACCGCACCTTTTCCTTTATCCAAGCGCGCTTCGATAACTGTACCGATAGCACGCACTGTTGGGTCTGCCTTGAGTTCTTGGATTTCAGCCACAAGAAGGACTGTTTCCAACAATTCTTCGATGTTTTGGTTGAATTTAGCTGAGATTTCAACAAATTCAGAATCTCCACCCCAAGCAGTTGACATAACTCCATGCTCTGCCAATTCACCGATAACGCGTTCTGGGTTGGCACCTGGTTTATCAATCTTGTTGATAGCTACGATAATTGGAACGTTAGCCGCTTTTGAGTGGTTGATGGCTTCAATTGTCTGAGGCATAACCCCGTCATCTGCCGCTACGACCAAGATCGTAATATCGGTAACAGAAGCACCACGCGCACGCATAGATGTAAAGGCCGCGTGTCCTGGTGTATCAAGGAAGGTAATCTTCTTACCATTTTCCACGATTTGGTAGGCACCGATATGCTGAGTGATACCACCTGCTTCACCTGTCGCAACACGAGAGTTACGAAGGGTATCTAAGAGTGTTGTTTTACCATGGTCAACGTGTCCCATGATGGTTACAACTGGTGGGCGCTCAACCAATTCATCTTCATTGAGATAACCATCTTCGACAAAGAAACGTTCGATGTCGGCATTATCCACTTCAACCTTTTGTTTGGCTTCAATACCATAATCCACCATGAGGAGTTCAATTGTTTCCCCATCCAAGGATTGGTTTTGTGTGGCCATGACACCCATCATGAAAAGTTTCTTAACGATTTCAGCTGGTTCACGTTTGATACGTTTTGCGATTTCCGCAACGGTCATACCATCTGTATATTCAAATTCTGTTGGCAATTCATGGAATTTACGCTCCGTAACAGGTTTTGGAGTCTGATTGCGGTTGTTCTTGTTATTGCCTTTTTTGTTCTTTTTGTTGTTATTCCAGTTACTATTCTTTTGATTTCTCACTTGATTTTGACTACTTCGATTCTTTTGTTGTTTTCTAGGACCATCTTCTTCGTGATCATAATCATCACGTTCTTTGTCTGGTCGGGCTTGCTTCTTACGACGTGTATCCACTGCAGCTTCTTTTTTCACAGGAGCTGTCTCAACCACTGCTTGAACTTGTTGCGCTTGTTCAGCTAACTTAGCAGCTTCTTCAAAGATTTCCTCTGGTTCCTTGCGTTTGTTAGCTTGGGCCAAGGCTTCTTTGGCAGCCTGAGTTTGTTTGAAACGTTCCTCGCTTGAACGTGCGTACTCTGCATTTTGTTCTGCTTTTAGGGCTGCTGCACGGGCTTTAAAGTCAATACGTGGAGCCACTTGATTTGGACGTTTGTCCTCTTGTTGACGACGATCGTTTCCACGATTTTGCTGGCCTTGCTGTTTCTTAGCTTGGTCATTAAAGCGACGATTGTCGCGATTGCCTTGACCTTGTTTTCCACCATTACGTCCATCATTTTTCTGACGGTTTCCGTTTTGTTGTTGGTCACGGTTATTGCCCTTATTTTGCTTGCGTCGTTCTGCCTGCTCTTTGGCACGGGCTTCACGTTCAGCCTTGAAATTACGGCTTTGCGGTTTAGTTGCTACTTTTTCTGTCTTCGGAGCAACTGGCTCAGCCGTTTTTGCGTCTTCCTTGGCTACAGCTGGTTTAGCTGGCTCAGATTTTTCGGCTTTCTTTTCTGCACTTGCTTTTGGTGCTGCTGGTTTTGCTTCTGCTTTCGGAGCAGCTGCGGACTTAAAGCTGGCAGCGATTTTTGCAGCGACAGCTTCTTCCACACTTGATGAGTGGCTTTTCACATCCAAGCCCAACTCTTTTGCACGCGCTACAACTTCTTTACTTTCTTTTCCAAGTTCTTTTGCGATTTCGTACAATCTTTTCTTAGACAAATCATGTCCTCCTCTTCTATTCCATAAGAGACCTCATTTTCTTTGTAAATCCAGCATCTGTTACAGCCAAAACCTTTCTCGATTTCCCGACTGCTATGCTTAATTCCAGTGTTGAAAACACGGTTACAATTTCTACTTGATAATAATGACTTTTATCTTGAATCTTCTTGGTCAGATTGGGTCCTGCATCATAGGCTAGAAAGACCAACTTGGCCTTTCCATCTTGAATGGCCTTGACCACCAATTCTTCACCCGATATGATACGCCCTGCTCGCTGAGCGAGTCCCAAGAGATTGCTTATCTTTTGCTTATTCAAGTCCTAACTCTCTTCTTTTCACTTTGTGATCCACATAAGCGATCAACTCGTCATAAAAGCTTTCTTCCACTTCCATGTTGAAGCTGCGGTTAAAGACCTTCTTCTTTTTCGCCTCTAAGGCTTCTGCATTGTCTAGCTTGATATAAGCGCCGCGGCCGTTGGCCTTGCCTGTCGGATCGATAAAGACTTGTCCTTCCTTATTTTTGACAATGCGGAGCAAATCACGCTTATCAATCACTTCATTGGACACAACAGACTTGCGCAAAGGGATTTTTCTCGTTTTCATCTTTCCCTCCTCTAGCAGCTTTTATTCTTCTACAGTATCGTTTTCTGCTTCCAAATCTACTGAACCAGCTTCTTCCATGGCTTCAAATTCGCTAGCAGACTTGATATCGATACGGTAACCAGTCAAGTGAGCCGCCAAGCGAACGTTTTGCCCGCGACGACCGATAGCAAGAGAAAGCTTGTTATCAGGAACAACCACCAAAGCACGTTTGCTGTCGTTTTCATCAAAGATAACTTGGTCAACTTCAGCAGGAGCGATGGCATTGTAGATAAATTCAGCTGGATCTGCTACCCACTCGATAACGTCGATGTTTTCTTCGATTGGCACCATACGGTCGCTCTTGGCATCGTAGCGAGCTGGGTGGAATTTGCTAGTGATTTTCTTGATGTTAGCTCCACCACGTCCAACGATTGTTCCGATAGCGTCCACGTTTGGATTATGGCTACGAACGGCAACCTTAGTACGGTCACCAGCTTCACGGGCCACGCTCATGATTTCAACAGTTCCATCATAAACTTCTGGAATTTCTTGCTCCATCAAACGTTTGATCATTTCTGGATGACTACGGCTAACAAAGACGTTGACACCGCGAGGGTTGTCTTCAACCTTGTAGACATAGACTTCGATACGATCATGAGAAGCAAAAACTTCACCAGGAATTTGGTCTTGTTTTGACAATTGGGCTTCGATGCTACCAAGGTTAACATAGATAAAACGGTTGTCAAAGCGTTCTACTGTACCAGACATGATTTCTTGCTCATGTTCTTTGTAAGTATTGTAAGTGATAGCACGTGTTTGCTTGCGCATTTTTTCCATGATGGTTTGTTTGGCAGATTGGGCTGCTACACGACCAAACTCAGCAGGTGCTTCTTCAAACTTGATTTTGTCACCAAGTTCATAGGCTGAATTAATGGCAAGAGCATCTTTCAAACTGATCTCCAAACGGCTATCAAATACTTCATCAACAACTTCACGGACAGTATAAACGGTAAAGTCACCTGTTTTTTCGTTAAAGTCAATAGCTACGCTATCAGATTGACCATAGCGTCTGCGATAAGCGGAACGAAGCGACTCTACTACTGCGTCGATGATATCTTCTTTTTTGATTCCCTTGTCTTCTTCCAAAATGCGGAAGGCCTCTAGCATTTCTTTACTCATGTTTTCTTCACTTTTGAATCTTCAAAAGCTATCCTTTCTTTTTCTATAATTTAACTGCTAAACGTGCTTTTGATACTAAACTGTATGGAATTTGGACGGTTTTCTTACGCGTTTTGTCCATATATTCCATAGTCAACTCGTCCTCTTCGAAGGCCAACAGGGTTCCTTCAAAGACCTTTTGCTTATCGATGGCTTGATAGAGCCCGACATGGATGTATTTCCCAACCGCTCCAGCAACAGCATCCTTGGTTTTTAAAGGACGTTCCAAGCCTGGACTGGTGATTTCTAGGAAATATTGTTCTGGGAAGGGATCTGGCTTGATGGTGTCTAGGACAGGACTGATAACTTCTGTCAAGTCTGCCGTGTCGTTCAAGGTAATTCCTTCAGGTTTATCTACAAAAATACTGAGAATCATGTCACTGCCAATCTTTCCATACTCGATATCCACGAGTTCAAAGGGTGCTTGGATGACAGGTTCTACAACTTCTCTGACTAATTCTACGATTGTTGCGATTGCGTCCACCTCCTCATAAGCAAGAGGCGAAGATATTTCCCCGCCTCACTTTTCATATTCTTGCTCTTAGTATAGCACGTTTGCCAACTTATGTAAAGCAAAAGCACTTATACAGCCTGATTTTAGGCTATTTCTTAAAATTCTGCCTCAACTCGGTAGATAACTTGACCCTTATTGGAGAATTTTTGCTCGTATTCTGTCATGACATTGCCTTCAAAATCACTGGCATGTAAATCAAGCCAGACACCATTGAGCTTCATGCCATACTGAGAAAAGCTCACTAAACTGTACTCAAACAAGCCACGGTTATCCGTCTTGAAATGAATTTCTCCATTTTCAGGCAAGATACGTTTGAAGGTATCCAAGAAGGTCTTGTAGGTCAAACGACGCTTTTCATGGCGTTTTTTCGGCCATGGATCTGAAAAGTTCAGATACAAGCGATCAATCTCACCGTCTTCAAAGTAGTCAGTCAAGTCAGAACCATCTACCCACAAGAGCTTGATATTAGGCACTCCAACTTCAAGCACCTTGTCCAAAGCGTAGCTCAAAACAGACTTTTGAATATCAATCCCGATATAGTTGATGTCAGGGTTTTGCTTGGCCATACCCGAAACAAAGGCACCCTTTCCACTTCCAACTTCCACATGAATGGGATTATCATTGCCAAACAAGTCCCGCCATTTCCCCTTGGCTTCCAAGGGATTGAGGACCACATACTGGGGATTTGCCTCTAGTAATTCTGTCGCCCCTTTACGATTTCTAACTCTCATCTTCTCTTTCCATACTTGTCTCGGAAGTGACGCAAGCCATGAATCTCCCGATTGACATTTTCTAAATCTTGGTTCATATAATACTTGGAAATCTGGCTCAAATAAGACAATTGACCGTACCAATACAATTTATTTAATACCGTTTGATTGTACTTGTAACCGTAGTAGGTCAACCATTCCTTCCACTGATGTTCTGGAATATAATGGCAGAGCATATGGGCCACATCAAACATGCGGTCGGTCAAGCGAACCGAATCCCAATCTACCAAATAAATCAAGCCACTGTCTGTCTCAATCCAATTACTATGTCGTACATCTCCATGGACAATGGTCGCATGGTCCTCTCTAAATCCTGGAATAGTCTGACGTAAATCAGCCATCACTTCACTGATAAAATGATTTTTACGCAAAGCATCTGGAGCCGTTTCCTGCCAAGACTTTAGTAAATCTACAGGTGTTTCCATGGCATATCCCAAACGACTCAACTGTGTCATCAACGGACGTGAGCGATGAAGGCGGGTTAAAATATTGACGATTTGTTTACGATTCATATCATAGGGGGTCAATATTTTGCCTGTCAACCATTCTTGAGCACACATATCACGCCCATCTGCCAAACGGCGACTCCATAATAATTGTGGAGCAATTTGTTCTCTAGCTAGACCAGGTAGGATTGGAGAGGTGTTCATTTTTACAAAGATACGCTTCCCATCAGGATAGCTACCCATATAAGCCTTGCCACTTTTCCCAGGTATGGGAGTCAGTGTTAGCTCATTATCACCCAAATCCATTTCTTTCCTCCGTATAAAGTTTCCTTACTATTCTACTAGTTTTTGGCCTATTCGTCAACCGCTCTAACCCGATTCTTAAAGAAAAGCCTCTGGATTGGCTTAGGTATCATTATAGAAAGAAAAAGGCAAGCACCGTCTTCTGCTTACCTTTTCATGATTTTTACAAATAATATAAGAGTGGCCAACTGTTGTAAAACATGTGAACTAGAGTAGAAACCCATAGGTTTTGGCTCTTTTTATAAGCAAAGCCCAGCAACAAGCCCCCAAGTAGATAAAAAATAAACGAAGGGACATTAGAAGGTCCATGCATGAAAGAAAAGAGAGAGGAAGTTAGCACAAGCCCTAACCAAGAATTGTCAAAAACCGCACCTTGAAGAAGTCCTCTGAAAATGAGTTCCTCCTGGATGGGTCCAAAAACTGAGGAAGTCAAAATCAAAGACAGAGAAATTCCTCTGCTGACTTCCGCCAAGTGTTGAACTCCTGCGCCAGAAGAAATAGCGAAGAAATGAATATAAACCAGCGTCTCAAGCACACTTAGAAGAAAGATTGCAATGAAAAGTAAAAGTTGTTTCTTGCTTAACATCCCAAAAGAAATCATTTCAAACTTTCTAGCATAAGCAACACTCAGCGAGGTTACTAGAAGACTTACAATAATCAATTCAGATTCATTTTGAAAAAAATCCCCATGGTTAATCGTATAAGGAACTGTAATGACGATTAGTAGTACTAAAAATCCAAAGCACAAGGCATGAAATTTATCAAAAAACTCCATAAAACTATCCTCCCCACCAAACTTCCCTACAAGTCATCCTTTAGTTCTAGTCTTTCCAAAACAAACCATTTGAGTAACCAAAATCCGACCACATAACCAGATCCTAAGAAGATAGCCATTAAAGATAGCATGGGATTTAGGAAATAAAAGGCCACAACAGATACAAAGGTTAGCACAAAAACATTAAAGGCAATGGCGTCAGAAGCCAAGACCAGAATATAAGGTGTCAACCAGTCTAAGGTTTTTGAATCTAGGAAAAATAAGTGTTTATACATGATGACCTCCTCTATGGCTGAAAAGCAAGCCTTTTGTTTTTTACCCCAAGACCCTATGTAGAAAAGTCAGCAAAAATGGTAAGTTTGCGATGATATTATTAACAATATGAATCGAATAAGAAGGATAGATACTCTTCGTATAACGTGTCAGACAGGCAAATAGACAGCCCACTGCCGTATAGACAAAAATATCTGCAAGACTTGGTAATCTAGAAAAGTGGGGCAAGGCAAATAAGAATGACGGAAAGAGAAGATCCAGCCCCCACCTCGAATTCTTAAAGAAGGCATGTTGAAGCAATCCCCTACATACCAATTCTTCCATCAGAGGTCCTAGTACGATTAAGGTTAGGTAAACACCAAACTCCGCAAAATTTGTCTCACTATAGGCAATAAACAAATTCCACCCTTCGTTCGTCCCCTGAACTTGTTTAGCTGTCAGATAGTTAAAACAGATAAGCACAACAGCTGCTAACACCGTCAGGACGGAATAGCTCAACCACTTTTTTCTAGGGATACGAAAGAGATAAGCATGGCCCGACCTAACCAAAACCCAAACCATCAAGCCGATAAAGAGAAGGCTGATGATGTTTCGAATCCAGATAAGATTTCCTACCCAAGACGAGAACTCCCAATAATTGCTCCAAAATTGGGTCGTCCAAGACAGTCCGAAAAACAGAAACAAATAAGAAAGAATGGCACTCGTTTTAAAAAGAATAGCGTGTTTTTTCATATAACTCCTCCTACTATCTACAAGGCAACGACTAGCCTAGTACCTCCCCTTGCCAGACCATAGGTTAGTCCCATATAAAACAAGCTACTTTTTATAATACTTCAAGCCCCAAATGAGTAGAAGCATGATAAGCAAGCAGAGAATAGCGCCAATATAGGCAATTAATTGTTGATAGAATTCTCCTGCTGTGACACCTCTATACAAACATATAATAGACATAAAACCTGTCAAGCCGATATACATAAGTTGATTGGTTCTAGGACTAACCAAATCATCATCTTCAAACTCTCTTATCCTCATCTCCCTAGTGAGGTAAACAGTGACCAAAATAGAAGCCAAGTTAATAACCACTAAGAGAAATTGGAAAACCAAGGAAAAATTTAAAAACTGACGAGATAGAAATAGATAAGTAGAGACAATCAAGGGCAACTGACCTAGGAACAATCTCGCAAGGAAGATGTTCCGTTTTTTAGCAAGAAAAGTTTTCATTTCTTTGCTCCTTTCTTTTTCATGATAGCCAAATAAATCATCACTGCAATCACATAGGCTATGGTATAAAATAGATGATACCAAGCACTCTCTCTAAGCGGATAAAGAAAGATGGACATGATTAGATACAAGATAAAAATGACAAGTATTTTTTTCTTCATAAGATTTCCTCCTGAATCTTTGTTGAGCTAGAACCTTTACACTGCTAGTATAGCACTCATTTTGACCTTGGATTACTCAAATCATAAATGGTCATCAAAACATCTTGAATTGTTAAAAAATTTAAAAAAGCAAGCATGAAAAACATACTTGCCCTGGGGGAACTTGACAATGTGAAAATACAAAATAGAGAACTACTCACCCTCACTTCCGTATGTTCTCATATATTCTCATAATCGCAACAAGGATAGCAGCTGTCCCACTTGCCAAAGCGATAAGGGTAATGATAATGTTGAGGATTTCAGGCGTACTCCCTATTCTATTGATAAGACGGAGTAGGGATATAACTGTCAACTGAATCAAGAGTATTGATTCTACTCTTACCATTGAAGTAAGTCTGTTTTCAACTGCATATAAAAAGGCTGGTAGCAAAACACAGGCTATAGCAATCACAAACAGGTTGCTCCCCGTTTCTTCTCCCTTGTTCACCACGGAAATCATGAGAAGATTCGAAGCTATGATCAACGTAGAACAGATGATAAAAAAGGATTTCTTATTCATTTATGATACCTCACATACTATAGTATTTTGTTTCGAACCCAAGAAATATTCTTCAAACTATTGCAACACCATCTCGCCGTAAAGCAGTACTGTCTATAACTAGTTTCCTAGTTTTCTTCAAATACTGATTTTTTATTGAAGACAAGAATGGTAAGCTCATTAACCATTATAGCAAAAATAATGATAACATATATTATTTTTCGGTTTATGAATGATATTCGTTATTTTGGTAAGGAGAAAGTTCTTTGTTCAATTCAAGATGTTTCAATAACCATTCAAGATTTGGATGAAATTTTTTTAAAAACAGTGCTATACTAAACTTGTCACATTTGTAATACGGCAAAAATCTATATTCGGAGGCAAGTAATCATGAAGAGTAAGATTTATTATATATCCAATATTTTTTATGGAATATTACTATTTTCTATTGGATTAACATCAAAAGTATTTATTTTTAGCAGTTTAATGTCTATAACTTTAATAACTCTATCTATAATAGGATTATTAAAAACTAAAAATAAAAAGTAGATATAGCAGAATTAGATTTCAAAAGTTAGAAACCTCTCCCGATAGTTGATGATAGAGAAAATTATTTCATACAAGCAATTTACTGTAACTCAAAACTAATTTGATTAACTATTCAACCATACAGACCGAGAAACAAGAACTCTCGGTCTTATTTTTTATCATTCTGCATGTACCACAGTAAGTACCTGACGAAAGACTTGATTTTGGCAGGTAGTATTTAGACTGGTATTGGGATGGCTTTCCACAATTTTCACGACGGTATAGAGACCAACTCCTCTCTCCTCCCCTTTAGAACTGGCTCCAAAGGAGAAGATTTCAGAAATATCGATGCCCTCTTCTTTGATGGAGTTTTCGATAATAAAGGTCTCCTGTGCTCCATTTTTTAAAAAGGCGATTGAAACATGAGGTTGACTGGCCTCTACACTAGCTTCAATAGCATTGTCACAAAGGATAGACACAATGGTTAGAAAATCAAGCAGTCTCATTCCCTCGACCTGAATCTCCTCAGGAACTTCGACATTAAAGACAATCTTCTTATCTCTGGCTTTTAGAAACTTTCCTGCTAGGAGACTTTTGAGGGCTTTATCACGAATATTCACTAATCTGCCCAGGTCATATTTGCTGTCCTGCAATTTTTCACTGGAATCCTTTAAGACCGAGTCGTAGACCTCTTTTATCTGCTCCATATCCTCCTCTTCAATGCCCAGACGTAAACTAGTCAAGAGGTTGCTATAATCATGGCGAAAACTCCGCACTTCCTTGTAAAGCTCCTCTATATGCCGACTATAGCGTTCCATATCTCTGTAGCGCAAGGCCTGCTCTTGGTCCAGTCTCTCATGAAGTTTTTCCTTCAAATAGGTATCCAATTTCTTGATCATCCCCATAAAAAAGAGAAGGTAAAACACTAGAATCAGATGGCGAACAGTCGTTGATTGAATACCTTGTTCATATTCAAAGAAAGACAGACTTTGCATCACTAGATAGTAGCCCCCCATTATCCAGTTAATCGTAGTCAGAGATTTTTGAAAACCTTTATCGAGAATCTCCTTTCTCAACTTAGTGAAATCATAGTCCAACCATTTCAAAAAGACTAAAACTATGAAGCAAACGAATATCATCATCAATAAAAAGATAGGATTGCTATCTTTATCTACAATTTCTTGTCCCAAAAATGGAAGCACAAAATAGGAGACCCCTCTATAAAAGAGATTCACCAATATCATTGGAAAGAGACCATAAAAGAAGAGAAGTTTTTTAGGAAGCCCTCTTAACAGTAAGAAAGACAAGCCTATACCGTACAAGGGTTCCATAAAATAAAATAGGAAACTATCTCCTACCATATAGCCAATCATTAAAAAAACAAAGGCCAACAGTATCTTAAAAAGAAAGGCTTTAAAAATCCTCTCAAAAGTGAGACCAATTCCATCCACCTTAAAGAAAATGACAATTTCTAGTCCATGAGTAATAAGTGTATACAATAATATCCAAGCAATATTCATAAACTCTCCTAGCTCAATGCAAGTTATTGATAGCTTCAGACACTTCCCTGACCTTATAACGCGCGATCATACAGCTTCCACCATTGGGAAAGTAAAGAAGTTTTTCTTTCTTATCCAAACGAACCACATTGGCAGGATTGATGAGAAAAGAGCGATGGCACTGCAAGAGACGGGGCTCCTGCTTGAAAACCTCCTCTAAACTCGCTGTAAATTCCAGCCTATCCGTCTTAGTATAGAGAATAACACGATGGGCTCTGGGCGACGTTTCGAGATAGTAAACCTCTTTAAAAGGATACTGGAATTGGGCAAATTTTGATTTAAAGTAAAAGCAATCTTCCGCCAGACTTTTACTGTCTTGACTATTGGCATAGAGGAGGGCTGTCTCGATCCGAGATTCAAACTCCTCTGCCGAAAGGGCCTTATCAATGTAGTCCAAAGCAGACACTTGGTAACGAAAGGACAGGGGCATAAACTCCGAGTGAGTCGTCACAAAGACAATCAGGGCATAGGGGTCTCGATCCCGAATCTTTCTAGCCACTTCCAAACCCTTCATCTCCTCATTTCGAATCTCAATATCCAAAAAGAATAGCTGATGGGCTCCCTTCTCATGCACCTCTGCCAGCAGTTGGTCAGCTTTCCCAAAGACTTCAAAAGAACTGGGAATGATATGATGTTCTTTCATAAGTTTCTCAATCGTCGTTTCAATCCTAGTCTGTTGGGAAAAATCATCTTCTAAAACAAATATTCTCATCTTCTTACTCTCCTTGTTTCGATTTCTTCCTAAAAAGAGAATAGCAAAAATACTATGATACAAGCCCACCAAATCCTAAACAGGCCTTTAATGCTCCTGAAAGGTATCTTGTTCCTCAAATAAGCATGATAATCTTACCACTATTTTATCATAAAATTTTAACAGTACCATTCAGGAAATTTCAAGAACAATTAAAGATTTGTAGATAAAAAAGGAGATAAAAGTGATAAACTGACAGTATCAAAACACAATTGCTAGAATCAAGACTAGCAGCCAGATTAAAGGAGGAATTTTCATGACAGATGCAGACCCTATCAAAAGAGCTCAGGCTTTGATTACTGACTTAAATAAAGCCTACCAATCATGCAAACAGGCAACCGCTGACGACGTCCGCTTTCAGGAGCAATTAAACTCTATTCTTGGTTTTTTAGCCAAGGCTGAGACAGTGGATAATCGAGTCTTGATTGAACTGGAAAAATTTTACCAGACTTCCAGTCTTCTCATGGGACTCAGCGCTCTTGATCCAGATGCTCCTACTCGCGCCGCTTGGCGGGCCTATGACCGCTTCCACTTTGACCAAGTCAAGACCAAGTTAAGTCTCTACGGTCCAACCATTCTCTTGTAGAAAATAAAAGAAGCTGAGACAAACTGAACTCAACTTCTTTTTTAGTGTCATATAGACAATGTTAGTCCTGCATCTGACGTTTGACCTGATAAGGTAGGTACAAGACTAGTAAAACCAAACCAGCTCCCAGTAAGGCTAGAAGGGCTAGTTTTTCTTGGAAGGTAATCAACCCAACAACTAATTCCACTACTAAGACCAAACTGGTCAATCCTCGGACTACCGCCTGCAAGCCTTTTTCCTTTTGCCCCTTGTCCAGTGGAAAGAGTTGGGTCAAATACTGGTAGTCAAAGGCATGATAGAGGGCCAGCAACTGGAAGAGCAAGAGGTAGTTAAAGAGAACCACCACTGCTGTCGCAATCCAAGCTTGCTCGATAAAGACCTGCGCCAGCAAGGAAAGTAGGAGTAGACGGAGACTGAGCGCAAAGAGATCTCCATTTCGCAGATAAGAACGCAGATAGAGATTTTGCCAAATCTTCCCAGGCACCTTCTGAACAGCCTTTAGGATAAAGTCCAGATAGGCACGACGCTTGACGCTGTTTGAAATTCCCTTGACCTGCGTAAAGAGGGCAAAGAAACGAAGCAAGACTTGCTTGCGCTTGCTTTCTTGGGAAATGACATAATCCCAGTCTAGTCCAGTTTCAGTGAAAAATTTGCTGGCCTTTTGACGAAAGAGGAAATATTTACCTACTCCCAATAAAAGCACATAGACCAGAAAAACAGGCAAGCCATAACCCATTGCTAAAAATAGGGGCGCAAATAACAGCAAGAAAAGGGTCTGTACAAAGAGCCAAAAGACTAGGGAAATGCCAGTTTGACGCTTGAGATGAAACTTGATTTCCTCTTCTCCAACCAAGAGAAAGAGCTTGTCTGGAGCCTCCATATAGGTGGCAATTCCTCCCCAAAGCAACAGTAAAACAGACGTAATTCCTACAAACAAAAGGATAGGCCAATGGTTTTCAGGAAAATCTTGCAAGAGTTGACTGTACTGGTAGGCTAGAAAGCCGAGCAGAACAAGCAGGAACAAGACAAAGTGATCATTGAGAACATAGCGCAGATAACCGACACACTCCTTACGAAAAGCCTGCTTTCTCTTTAAAAACAAGTCTTTCATAGCTCCTCCTCTTTGGTCAGAGCCAAGTAAATATCATTCAAACTAGCCTCAGGCATATCAAAGGCTTCGCGCAGTTGCAGGAGATTTCCCTTGGCACGCACTTCCCCTTTGTGAAGAATTACAAAGGCATCACACATCTTCTCCGCCGAATCCAGCACGTGGGTACTCATGAGAATAGACTTGCCCTTTTGCTTTTCCACTTCCAAAAGCTGAATCAAGTCTGCAATAGCCAGCGGATCAAGACCAAGGAAAGGCTCATCCACGATGAAAAGACTAGGATCCACCACAAAAGCACAGATAATCATGACCTTCTGCTTCATCCCTTTTGAAAAATGAACAGGGAACCAGTCAAATTTCTGATCCAGACGAAACATTTTTAATAAAGGTTCTACTCGATCAAAAGCCACTTTCTGCTCAATACCATAAGCCATGGCAACCGTTTCGATATGCTCTCTGAGGGTCAGTTCCTCATACAGACTAGGTGTCTCAGGAATGTAGCCAATCTGCTTGCGGTAACTTGTCGCATCTTCTTGCAGGGTCAAGCCATTGATATTGATAGAACCGCTATAAGGTGTCAACAGACCGATAATCTCATTGATTGTCGTCGATTTCCCAGCACCATTGAGACCAATCAAACCGACCAACTGCCCACTTTCAACAGTAAAGGACACATCTTTCAAGACAGGGACATGGACATAGCCACCTGTCAGGTTTTTAATTTCTAACATATTTTCTCCAAATCTGGTATAATGTAGCTATATTATATCAAAATTCAATACAGTAGAGGTAGATTTTATGTCAGATTGCATTTTTTGTAAAATCATCGCAGGGGAAATTCCTGCTTCAAAAGTATATGAAGATGAGCAGGTTCTTGCCTTTCTTGATATCTCTCAAGTGACACCAGGACACACCTTGGTCGTGCCAAAAGAACACTATCGCAATCTCTTGGAAATGGACGCTACTAGCGCCAGCCAACTCTTTGCCCAAGTACCAAAAGTAGCCCAAAAAGTCATGAAAGCTACCAAGGCTGCTGGTATGAATATCATTGCCAACTGTGAAGAAATCGCAGGTCAAACAGTTTTTCACACCCATGTTCACCTCGTGCCTCGCTACAGTGCGGACGATGACCTCAAGATTGATTTTATCGCCCACGAACCAGACTTTGACAAACTCGCTCAAGTCGCTGAAACCATCAAAAATGCCTAAGGAGTTGCCATGAAATTATCCAACCTACTGCTATTTGCAGGAGCTGCAGCCGGAAGTTATCTGGTCACAAAAAATCGCCAAACCATCACAGATGAAATCTTGAATACCACTGACCGCGTTCAAGCTATCAAGGACGATGTAGATATTATCCAAAACAGCCTGCAAATCATTGACCAGCAAAAAGAACTCATCAAGGAATACCAAGAAGACCTGACTTACAAGTTTAAGGTCTTGGAAAAAGATATCCAGACTAGACTAGCTGTGATTAAAGAAACACAGGAAATCGAAGATAAGTAAAAAGAGCCCGACGGCTCTTTTTAAAAGGTAAACAAGTTATATCCCATCAACTATACATCATAATTTAGGCAACTCATACTCAATAAAAATCAAAGAGCAAACTAGAAAGCTAGGCACAGGCTGCTCACAACACCGTTTTGAGGTTGTGGATAGAACTGACGAAGTCAGCTCAAAACACGGTTTTGAGGTTGTAGATAAGCCGACGCTGACGTGGTTTGAAGAGATTTTTGAAGAGTATTATTCACCGTTTCATAACTAAATCAAAGACTTTCCCAGGCTTTCCGCCGTAATGAAAACACCTGAAACAGCTTGGTTTCAGGTGTCCGGAAACTTTGAGACCTGGGCTCAAAGTTTAAGTATGTAACTTCGAAGAAGGTCGCTACCGTCCGTCATTACTTAAGGAAAGTCTTAAAAAATCTATAAGCAAAAAGAGCTCGACAGCTCTTTTTGCTTTATTCTCCTTCAAAGGCATCTTTAATATGATCAAAGAAGCCCTTTTTCTTTGGATTGACTTTTAAATCACCCGCAGCTGCGAATTCTTTCAAGGCTGCTTTTTGGCGTTCGTTCAAGTCTGTCGGTGTTACGACATTAACGGTAACGTATTGGTCACCAACTGCACCACCACGAAGGCTCGGAGCTCCTTTGCCACGTAGGCGGAATTTCTTACCAGTCTGAGTTCCCTCTGGGATAACCAATTCAACATCACCGTGAACCGTTGGGATATCAACTGTATCACCAAGAGCTGCTTGGACAAAGTTGAGGTTGAGATTGTAGAAGATAGTGGTTCCTTCACGTTCAAACTTGTCGCTGGCTTCCACAGAAACCACTACATACAAGTCACCATAAGGTCCACCGTTAAATCCAGCTTCACCTTGACCAGCTAGGCGAATTTGTTGACCAGTTTCCACACCAGCAGGAATTTTGACATGTACGCTATGCGCTTGTTTTTCATGCCCTGTTCCGTGACATGTTGTACATGGATCTTTGATTTCTTTTCCGCGACCGTGACAGACATCACAGGTTACTTGGCGACGCATCATACCAAGCGGAGTCTGCGTATCGACGTTAATGACACCAGCACCATGACAGCGTCCACAAGTGACTGGACTTGTTCCTGGCTTAGCACCAGAACCATTACATGTACTACAGCTTGCTTCACGATTGTATTTAACCTCTTTTTCAGCTCCAAAAATAGCTTCTTCAAAGGTCAAATTCACACGGTATTGGAGGTCATCCCCCTGACGAGGAGCGTTTGGATTGCGCGAAGCACCACCACCGCCAAAGAAACTTGAGAAGATGTCCTCAAAACCACCGAAGCCACCTGCACCATTGAAACCGCCAAAACCACCTGCACCACCAAAGCCACCGTTGGCTCCAGCAGCACCGTATTGGTCATAGGCAGCACGTTTTTGGTCGTCACTCAAAGTCTCATAGGCTTCTTGAACTTCCTTGTACTTTTCCTCAGCACCAGGCTCCTTGTTGATATCTGGGTGATATTTTTTAGAAAGCTTACGATAAGCCTTTTTGATCTCGTCTGCTGAAGCGTTTTTTGACACCCCCAGACGATCATAAAATTCAGTATTGTTCATACAAGATACCAAGACCGTAAAATTCGACTGAAAAATAGGAAATCTGACGCCGGAGCAATGCTCCTAGGCAGATTTATCTTTTTCCTGAGAATTTAGGTCGGGTTCAATTCCTTTCTGTTATATTGAGTAAGAAATTCTGAAACCCGTGTTCAATTTCCTGAACACCCTTGTTCCTTTCTATTGATATTTTGAATCAAACCTCGATTTAGTCCGGGGTCAATTCCTGTATTTCATATTGATGAGACAAACCCCAAATAAATCAGGTTTAGACCCTTTTTATCGAAAAACAGAGGCTGGGTTGCAACCTCTGGATTTCTTACTATCATTAAGACGTTCAAAAATAAAGTCGATTATACTTTGTTTTTGAACTAGTAAGGCGTTTAGGCAAGTCGCCTTAGCGATTGCCGTAGAATGACAATCACTTTAGTGATTAGTCATTCTTACCTACCTCGCTCTCCTGATTTTCAAGCTAGGGATAAAATAGTCCACTGGACTATTTTATTTCTCCGTAAACTCTCCGTCTACGACGTCATCGCCTGCGTTTCCTGTTGGTTGTGCGCCTTCTGCTCCTGCTTGAGCTTGTTGCGCTGCTGCGGCTTGTTCGTAGAGTTTAACAGCAAGTCCTTGAGCTTTTTCGTTCAATACTTCAAGTTTTGCTTTCATTTCGTCCAAGTTGTTGTCTTCTTGAGCTTTCTTAAGGTCATCAAGGGCAGCTTGGGCAGCGTCACGTTCTGCGTCGAAACCTTTTCCTTCAGTTTCCTTGATAGTCTTTTCAGTCGCAAAGATAGCTTGGTCTACTTCATTACGAAGGTCAACTTCTTCCTTACGTTTCTTATCTGCTTCAGCGTTTGCTTCTGCATCTTTCATCATGCGGTCGATTTCTTCGTCAGTCAAACCTGAGTTAGATTGGATCACAATAGTTTGTTCTTTTTGAGTTCCAAGATCTTTAGCCTTAACAGACACGATACCGTTCTTGTCGATATCAAATGTTACTTCGATTTGAGGAATTCCACGAGGTGCAGCTGGGATATCTGTTAATTGGAAACGTCCAAGAGTCTTGTTATCTGTTGCCATTGGGCGTTCACCTTGAAGAACATGGATATCAACGGCTGGTTGGTTGTCTGCAGCAGTTGAGAAGACTTGTGATTTAGATGTTGGAATTGTTGTGTTACGGTCGATGAGTTTTGTGAAGACACCACCCATTGTTTCGATACCAAGTGACAATGGTGTTACATCAAGAAGGACAACGTCTTTGACATCACCAGTGATAACACCACCTTGGATGGCAGCACCCATAGCAACTACTTCGTCAGGGTTTACTGATTTGTTTGGTTCTTTACCAGTTTCAGCTTTAACAGCTTCTACAACGGCTGGGATACGAGTTGAACCACCAACAAGGATAACTTCGTCGATTTCTGACAAGCTCAAACCTGCATCTGAAAGGGCTTGACGAACTGGAACTTTTGTACGTTCAACAAGGTCACGAGTCAAATCGTCAAATTTCGCACGAGTCAAGGTCATTTCCAAGTGAAGAGGTCCAGCTTCACCAGCAGTGATAAATGGCAAGCTGATTTGAGTTGAAGTTACACCAGAAAGGTCTTTCTTCGCTTTTTCAGCTGCATCTTTCAAACGTTGCATTGCCATCTTGTCAGTAGACAAGTCAATACCGTTTTCTTTCTTGAATTCTTCTACCAAGTGATCGATGATTTTTTGGTCAAAGTCGTCACCACCAAGTTTGTTGTCCCCTGCAGTTGACAATACGTCGAAGACACCGTCACCCAATTCAAGGATAGAGACGTCGAATGTACCACCACCAAGGTCAAATACCAAGATTTTTTCTTCTTTGTCAGTCTTATCCAAACCATAAGCAAGGGCTGCTGCAGTTGGTTCGTTGACGATACGTTCTACTTCAAGACCTGCGATTTTACCAGCGTCTTTAGTTGCTTGACGTTGAGCATCGTTGAAGTAAGCTGGAACTGTGATAACTGCTTTCGTTACTTTTTCGCCAAGGTAATCTTCAGCGTAGCCTTTCAAATATTGAAGAATCATAGCTGAGATTTCTTGTGGAGTGTATTCTTTGCCGTTAGCAGAAACTTTTTCAGAAGTTCCCATTTTAGATTTGATAGAGATGACTGTATCTGGGTTTGTAACTGCTTGACGTTTCGCAGCGTCACCAACGATGATTTCGCCGTTTTTGAATGAGACTACAGATGGAGTTGTACGGTTTCCTTCTGGGTTTGCGATGATTTTGCTTTCAGTTCCTTCAAGAACTGCAACTGCTGAGTTTGTTGTACCTAAGTCAATACCGATAATTTTAGACATGTGTTTTTCTCCTTAAATTTTATATTCTATTTTTCTTTTTGATACTCTTCTTAAGTGGCGGCGCCGTCAGAGCTTGACTTCGTCAATCTCTTTGACTAAACTTTGAGCCTAAGGTCTCAAAGTTTGCGCAAATAGCGCCACGGCGAAGAGTATCGTCTTTGGTTCGCTTTGCTCACTATTGCAAAGCCAAATATATTTTATCTTTCTTCATAGTTTATTGTCGTTTCGGACAAGTTTTTTTAAGCTATCTAGCCTAGTTGTAAACCACCACCATTGCTGGGCGTAGGATGCGGTCATGGAGTTTGTAGCCTTTTTGGAAGACTTGGGCGATGGTATCTGCTGGGTGTTCATCGTCTGCTGGGAGAGTTTGGATGGCCATATGGTAGTTATGGTCAAATTCACCGTCAGCTGCGATTTCTTCGATTCCTTCTTCTTTCAAAGCGTGAATCAAGCTTTCTTGCACCATTTCCAAGCCCTTCTTCACATCATCTGTCAAACCTTCAACTGCGAGTGCACGCTCAAGGTTGTCCAAAGAAGGGAGAATCGCTTTTGCCAAGTCCTGGCTACGATAACGTTGCAAATTTTGACGCTCTTCATTGGCACGGCGTTGGATATTTTGCATTTCTGCATGAGCGCGAAGGTATTTATTTTCAAACTCATCTGCACGTTCATTTGCCAAGTCCAACTCAGACTTCTCAGGAGTTGTTTCTTCAACTGTTTCCACAACTTCCTCTTCTTGAACTTCTTCTACTTCTTCGTTTTTTATATCTTGGGCCATTTTCGCCTCCTTTAATGATTTCAATCTTAATGTACTTCGTAATGATTACTGCTGAGGTAGCGGTAAAAATCTGTCAACTTCATGGTCAAAACACGGTTGACTACGTTGACTTGGTTGATTAGCTGCTGATAATCCAGATTAACTGGACCGATAATGGCTAGAATTCCAACTCCCCGATAAGGAATGAGGAACTTGCTACTAATCACCGCTAGGTCAGCTAGACAGGACTCTTGACTGTCTGCAACACGGACATTTTGCATCTGGTCTTCATGCAGCCCCTCACGAATCTCCAGAGCCACCTTTTGCGGTTGGTCAAAGAACTGATAAGCTGCCAGATTGGCAAAATTCAAGAGATTAACCTTGCCCGCCACCACAATGTTTTCGTTGAACATTTCCTTAAAGATATGTTCAAAGAGATCGATGACATTGTCCGTTGTTGTAAAGTAACGCTGGATAATCTGCGGAATCTCCGTCCGAATCTTGTAGTGAATATCTAGAACGGTGTGGCCGAGGAAACGTTCCTGAATGATGCTCTTCAGTTTCAGCAAATCCTCCTGCAAGAAGTTCCTTGGAATCAGAAACTGACTAGTAACCGTTCGAGACTCGTCTAGAGTAAATACTGCCAAGGCTGTATGTTGCCCCAAAACAACGATATCAAAGGCTGTCAAACGTTGCCTGCTCGGCTCAACATCCAGTGCTACTACCGTACAGCCACTCAAGTCTGTCAGTAGATTCGCAGCCTCTTGCAGAATATCCTCCAATTTGAAGAATTCCTGATCAAAGGCTTTGACAATCTCATAAACCTCATTTTCAGCTAGTCGGTCAAAATCCAGTGAGTGTTTCACATAGTACTGAAAACCAGCAACACTTGGCATCCGACCACTTGAAGTATGAGCCTTCTCAAGCAATCCTTGCTTTTCTAAAGCCGCCATGTCATTACGAATGGTTGCACTGCTAGAGTTAATAGACTCTTGCAAGGCTTTGGATCCGACAGGTTCGTGCGTTTTGGTAAAGATGTCAATAATCAGATTTAGAATATCCTGCTGACGCTCTGTAACCACCTCATCACTCCTCTCTGTCTGATCGATTAGCACTCGATGCACTCAAGTGCTAACTTATGATTCTATTATACACCCTTAAAAGAGAATGTCAAGATAAAAACTCAAAAAATTAGCACTCTTTTATCAAGAGTGCTAAAAATCAGTCTGAAGACCTAGAAGCTTACTGTTTATCTACTCGGTATTTCCTTTTTAGTCTGAAAAAACTATGGATTAGATAAGAAATCATGAGAGCATATAGGGCAAAAATGATGAAGAAAGACATGGAAAGTTCTTCTCTAAACAAACTCATACAAACAACTAGACCTCCAGAGATAGAGGTTACACATGAACGAAATCCTGATTTCACACCTTCCCATCTAAGTCGATTATCTATAAAAGATTGATCGTTTGAAACTATATCACCAGTTGCCTTTCGGAAAACAGAATAAGAACATCGCTCCACAAACTCCCAGCCTCTATCCTTAATACTTTGCAACACTATCTCATTCTTTCTAAGGTAGCTAGTATTCCATACACTGTACATCACATCATCTGGTCGGCATTGGTCAAAATAGAAAAAACCAAAACGACTCGTTCTATACCTCCAACCTTTCAAGTGCATCTCATGTAAATATTCTTCTTTCTTATCCTCATCAAGAATCGTAAAAATCCGAAATTGTAGTTTGCTTTTCATCATCGCACCTCCAAATTAGAAAACATGCCTGGTGTTATTTATCAGATAATTCTTTCCACTTTTGAAACAAGCTCCAAAAAATATAAGAAATCTGAATCGCATAAACTATCAATAAAACACTATGTATTATGACAATTAAAAACTTTTCCCAACTGAAAGAACTACCTCCACTGACAGACTGTAAGAAAACCGGTAGTAGCGCTAAAAAGAGAAGCAAAATAGGAAGCATCCGCCTCGTTAAAATCCGTTTGACCATAGCTAGCTTCCCGGCCGCGTCATTATAAATTTCAAACTCGGCATCCGACTCAATTTCAGAATGTACTTTTCTAAAATAGGAAAAACTATTAAAGTCTGTAATATGCTCCCAGCCACAGTCTTTAAACAGTTGTAAATAGGAAGCTCTCTCTGATTTTTCCATTGGGTAAAAGTCCAACTGATAAGACACTTGCTCAGGGTGACACTTTTCAAAGGTATACTTAACTGCAAACAATAAGATAGAATAGCTTACTTTCCTAAGTTTCCAGCCCTTAGCATGCATTTCTCTAAAGTATAGAGCCTCCCTCTCATAATCCGCAATTGTAAAAATTCGATAAACAATTTTCTTTTCCATCATCCTTCCTCCCGACTGTTTCTGTAGAGTCGTTCAATACGTTTCAATTCAATATCTAAGACTTTTCGTCCCAAGTCTGTAATCTGATAAATTTTCCGCTTTTCCTCTTCGCGGACAAAGGAAATCAAACCATCCTTTTCCATCTTTGACAAGGTTCCATACATAGTCCCAGGACTAATCGAAACTTGCGAATCTGTCATCTCCTTGACCTTTTGCGTAATACTATAACCATGACCTTCCTTTTGCAGACAGAACAAGATATAAAAACCCGTTTCCGTCATCGGAAGATAAACTCGACGAATCTTATCCGTTAATTCCATTTATAGCCATCTCCTATCCAGTTCGATATATCGCACTCCGTTATACAAAATATATCACACCTCGATATAAAACACAAGAAAAAAGATCACCCACAGGCAATCTTTCTTCTATATTAGTATTAGTAAAGGTCTAAATAATTATCAATTTCCCATTGTGAAACGAAGGTTGCATAACTTGCCCATTCGATTCGTTTGGCTTCAAGGAAACTAGTATAGATATGTTCTCCAAGAGCCGCTCTGACGACTTCATCTTCTGTCAAAGCTTTCAAAGCGTTGTGAAGAGTTGATGGAAGGTCTGTAATACCAGCTTCCTTACGCTCTTCTGCTGTCATGATGTAGATATTTTCTTCGATAGGAGCTGGTGCTTCGATTTTATTTTCAATACCATGCAAACCAACTTCTAACAGCACAGCCATAGCGATGTAAGGATTCGCCATCGGATCCACTGAACGCAACTCAAGACGAGTTCCCATACCACGTGAAGCAGGCACGCGCACAAGTGGCGAACGGTTACGACCAGCCCAAGCAATGTAAACAGGCGCTTCATAACCTGGAACCAAACGTTTGTATGAGTTAACTGTTGGGTTCATAATGGCAGTATAGTTGTAGGCATGCTTAATCAAACCGCCAAGGAAATGGTAGGCAGTTTCTGACAACTGCATTCCTTTTGGATCATTTGGATCAAAGAAGGCATTGTTTCCTTCTGCATCAAACAAGGACATATTACAGTGCATACCTGATCCGGCAATACCAAATTTTGGTTTTGCCATAAAGGTTGCGTAAAGACCGTGTTTGCGAGCAATGGTTTTAACAACGAGTTTAAAGATTTGAATCTTATCACAAGCACGGAGAACTTCATCGTACTTAAAGTCAATCTCGTGTTGTCCAACCGCAACCTCGTGGTGACTCGCTTCTACTTCAAATCCCATTTTGGTCAAGACATTGACAATCTCACGACGTGTGTTGTCCGCAAGGTCCGTAGGCGCCAAATCAAAGTAGCCACCCTTGTCATTTACTTCAAGTGTTGGGTCTCCATTTTCATCAAGTTTAAATAGGAAGAATTCTGGTTCTGGTCCAAGGTTGAAGGACTTGAATCCCACTTCTTCCATGTGACGAAGAGCACGTTTCAAATTGCCACGAGGGTCACCTGCAAATGGTTCACCTTCTGTTGTATAGACATCACAGATCAAACCTGCAACACTTCCATTTTCATCTCCCCAAGGGAAGACTGTCCATGTATCCAAGTCAGGGTACAAGTACATATCCGACTCATTGATACGTACAAAACCTTCAATAGAAGATCCATCAAACATAGCCTTGTTTGACAAGACTTTATCTAACTGTTCATCTGTGGCAGGAATTTCGACGTTTTTCATGGTTCCCAAAATATCTGAGAACATGAGACGAATAAAGGTAACATTTTTTTCCTTGACTTCACGACGAATATCTGCAGCTGTGATTGGCATGAGTTTTCTCCTTAATGTATGACTACTTGCGGTTGCCTAACCGCGACCAAAAGGTGACCGTACTGAAGCAAAGCGACCCTGTTGGAGGAGTTCATTGTGAAGTGCACGACGCACCTCAGTCTGACTCACCGCTTTCTTGGATTTCGCTTCACGTTCAGCATATTTTTTCTTAATGGCAGCGATATTATAACCTTCAGAGATATAATCTTTGATTTCAAGCAGACGATCCATGTCATTCAAGGAATACATGCGACGGTTCCCTTCGTTTCGATCAGGCTTAATCAACTCCTGATCTTCATAATAACGAATCTGACGCGCCGATAGATCGGTCAATTTCATAACACTGCCGATAGGAAAAACAGCCATATTTCGGCGAAATTCTTTTTCCTTCATTTACAATTTCCTTCTTTCTGTCTATTATAGTCTAAAAAAAGACAAACGTCAATTGATAATGTTATAAAATGTAACATTATTTTTCTTTTTTTTCTAAAAAGAGCCGAATACGTTCAATATCGTAATTTACGAGAATTGCGACAAAAACTCCCATGAACGTTTCTGATACACGCGCAAACACGTACAAAATTGTTTCGCCGCTCGGAATCGATAGGGTAATGATTAACATAGCTGCTACACCACCAATAACCCCTGCTTTGTTATTCATGGCTACATTTGTCATAATGGTTAACATGGTGCAAATCGGAACAACAACCAAGGTCACCCAAAAGGCTTCGTGGAAAAAGGTATTTAATAAGAAGAAGACCAGGGCATAGAGGCCACCGATACTATTTCCTAGAATACGCGAAGTCCCAAAATGGACACTCTTATCAAAACTCTCCCTCAGGCTAAAAACGGCTGTCAAAGCACCGATTTGAAGACCTTTCCAACCAAAAAAGCCAAAAATCAAGAGAACTAGAAAAACAGCAATACCTGTTTTAAAGGTTCGCATACCAAGTTTGAACTGGGATTTATCGAATTTATATTTTTTAAAATAACTCATAATCTCAACTTTCTATTTCCATTTTATCATAAATCGGTGATTTTTATGAGTAATAGTTGAGAGGAAGCGTTTTTATTTTAAGCAAAAGAAAAGAGGAACTTTCATCCCTCTCTTCTTTGACTTGTTTATAAAATCTTATTTTTCTGTCAAGGCTGCAAGTCCTGGAAGAACTTTACCTTCAAGAAGTTCCATTGATGCTCCACCACCAGTAGAGATCCATGAGAATTTATCTGCACGACCAAGGTTAATCGCTGCAGCAGCTGAGTCACCACCACCAATGATTGATTTAACTCCTGGTTGTTTCACGATAGCGTCCATCACACCAATTGTACCAGCTTGGAAGTCTGGGTTTTCAAATACACCCATAGGTCCGTTCCATACAACTGTTTTCGCACCAGTCAATGCTTCGTCAAATTTAGCGATAGATTTTGGACCGATGTCAAGACCAAGGAAGCCTGGATCCACTGCTTCACCTTCAGTGTCTTTCACTTCAGTGTAGTCCGCAAATGCGTTAGCTTCTTTTGAGTCAACTGGCAAGATCAATTTACCGTTTGCTTTTTCAAGAAGAGCTTTCGCAACATCCAATTTGTCTTCTTCTACAAGTGAGTTACCGATTTCGATACCTTGTGCTTTGTAGAATGTGTAAGTCATACCACCACCGATAAGGACTTTATCAGCTTTTTCAAGCAAGTTTTCGATAACACCAATCTTGTCTGAAACTTTTGAACCACCAAGGATAGCCACGAATGGACGTTCTGGAGCTTCAACTGCTTCTTGGATGTAGGCAATTTCGTTTTCAAGAAGGAAACCAGCAACTGCTTTTTCAACGTTTGCTGAGATACCAACGTTAGATGCGTGTGCACGGTGAGCTGTACCGAATGCATCGTTTACGAAGATACCATCTCCAAGTGATGCCCAGTATTTACCAAGTTCAGGATCGTTTTTAGATTCTTTCTTGCCGTCAACATCTTCGTAACGAGTGTTTTCAACCAAGAGAACTTGTCCATCTTCAAGAGCGTTGATAGCTGCTTCCAATTCAGCACCACGAGTTACACCTGGGAAAACAACGTCTTGGCCCAATTTAGCTGCCAAGTCTGCTGCTACAGGAGCAAGTGATTTACCAGCTTTATCAGCTTCTTCTTTCACACGTCCAAGGTGAGAGAAAAGAATTGCACGTCCACCTTGTTCGATGATGTACTTAATAGTTGGAAGAGCTGCTGTGATACGGTTGTCGTTAGTGATTACGCCATCTTTCAATGGTACGTTGAAGTCAACACGAACGAGGACTTTTTTACCTTTCAAGTCAACGTCTTTAACAGTAAGTTTTGCCATGTTACAAAAACCCCTTTATTTATTTTATTCGAAACTATTATATCACACTTTGGAAATATAAGGAAAGATTTCACAAGATTTTTCGATATTTAATCTTCATCTTCTTTTTTCTGTTTCAATGTCAAGGCTAAACTAGCAAGACCAAGGCTTGCCAATCCTGCTATTAGGGCTTCATTGGCATCAGCAGTTCCTGTATTTGGCAATTGTTTGCTTGCTTCTTCTGATTTAACTGCTGTATTTTGGGATGGTTTTTCTTGTGTAGGCGCTACTGCTGGTTCAGTTTTTACTTTTGTTCCAATTTCAACAATTTCTGGAATCGCTTCTTGGATGACTTCTGTTGAACGAAGACGACGCTGACCGTTTTCATCAACTTCAAAGACATGTCTTAATAGACCATCTCGTCCCTGTATGATGACTCGTTGTTCCCCAACTAGCATATCAGCATTTTCATGCTCTTGACGGTCAAAGGCAACCTTTTCCTCTTGAACTTCCAATTTAGGAGCCTTTTGTTGATCAGAAGCCGGTTGATTAGTAGGTTTTGGACGGTCTGTGTTTTGTGGTGCTGGATTGGCAGGGATGAGACCAGTACCTACTTCCACGATTTCAGGGCTTGCTTCTTTCAAAACTTCTGTAGCGCGAAGCGTACGATTGCCTTGGCTATCTACTTCAATCAAGCGGCGAATTTGTCCCTCAACCCCTGCTTGGACAAGTTGACGTTGACCGACTGTAAGATTTGGATTTGGACGTTCTTGGTGTTCGAAGGCGATACTTGTCTCTTCAACTTCTAATTTCGGAGTATCCACAACCAAATTCTTGACACCTTCAGTTGGTTCCTTGCTTGAAATAACTTTTTCTACTGGTTTAGCAGGTTGTGGTTTTTCAGCAGATTCATAAACAAAGGCATAATGAGTAAAGTGTGGCGCTGTAAAGATGACATGACTATCCGTTTGTTCAAAAGCCAATTCTACTGCCTCTTTGCCTTCAGGCAAGAAGAAGACTTTCTTCACTTTCTTATCTTTTTCAATTGGAATTCTCACAATAGAAGCGTAAGAGAGATCAACGTCTTGACCTTTTTCATCTAGACCTTCTATTTCAAAGACATGTGCATCTTCTCCAGCAAAGTATTTCTTCTCTTCAGCACTTGCTTGAACACGCTCTACTTTCAAGCCCTTGATGATAGTCTTCTCTTTATTTGAGAAGTGTACCTCAACACCTGTTTTACTATCAGAAAAGACTGCTGGCTTGTCTTCTTTCAATAAAGCAACCAGATCTTTTAGACTCTGTTTCGCTGTTGCAAGCTCTTCTGGACTCAAATCTACTTTTTCAACCAAGGCCTTGTTTTTCTCAAGAAGCGGAGCTAGGGCAGAACCTGAAGGATGGTTTGGTTTGGCAGCCAAGAGTTCTTGAGCCTCACCTGTTAAGCGATCAAGTTCTGTCTTTTCTTCCGTAAATTTCTCTTGACCATTCAGAGCTTTATGAGCTTCTGTCAATTTATTAAGTCGGTCATTCACCTGATCTTGGGTGCTAGTTTCATGGTCTTTCAACACTTGTTCGGCCACTTCAATTGCTTTCAAGAAGGCTTCTTTTACTTCTGGTGAAGCAAAGTTATAGACCACCTTGTTCTTAGCCGCTTCAACTTCTGCTAATTTTTGTTTAAGGTACTCATCGTTCAATGCTGCTTTTGGAGATACCAAAACATCAAAGTTGACTTCATGTCCTTGGTAACGAAGCGTCAAGGTTTGACGACCAGTCTTTTGAGCATCGTAACCAGAAATTTCAACTCCCTCATCAGTAAAGGAATGTTCTTCCATGGTGTCATTACTATAAGCCACTGCAAAGCGTCCTTCAGACAAGTCTAAGCTATCACCAACTAGGTAATCTTTTTTGGGTTCCTGACTTACTTCAATTCCCAAAATAGTTTTCGGACTTGCTTCATCTTGACTAGTAACAGTCACTGATAAATTAGCATGTACCGGTTGCCCCAAATATTGTAAAGTAAGATTTTGTTCTCCCTTATGATGCGTATCAAAACCTGACACTGATACACCCGCGTGAGTTAGGCGAATAAGTTCGTCCTCAGCTCCACCTTCATACTGAACTCGAAGAACACCACCTCTAAGGTCTAAATTCTCCCCTTCGGCGTAGCTTGTTTTCTTAGGTCCTGTTTCTAGGCTGACTGACTTGATTCTTCTGTCATCTTTTGGAACGGAAACTGCTAGGATATTACTAATTTCCTTGCCTGGCAACTGGGTACGATAGTAAAGAAGACCAGATTGATTTGTCAAATCTAATGGTGAACTTGCTAGGTCTCCTCCAACTTCGCTCTTCAAGGTTGCAAGCGGAGTTTGAGAATTTGGATTATCATAAACGGTAATGGTTGCTCCAGCTGGTACATCCGCAAAGCCAACTTGTACCTTGTTATTGCCTAGAGAACGGGCTGCAGCCTTGGCCATCGGAATATTGACACTCTCAGTATCAAGCTTTTCATACATTTTCCAGTTATAGATACGAATAGCCTTCCATGGGGTTCCATTGTCAGAAGTGACAACATTCAAGCGCCAATCTTGAGCTGTGATTGGTTTATCAAGGGTAATATCTGTAACATGGGCTTTATTGCCACGGACTTCCTTAGCCAATTTCCATTGACCATCCGCATCTTTATAATAGAGGTCAAAGTCTTTGGTGTTCATCAAACCGTCGTTTACAGATTCTCCACCAGCTCCAGCATGGTCCATCACCCATCTAACAACTGTACGTGGCTGGGTCAAACGAATATCCACACTACCACTTAACTGTCCAGAAGACCACTTGTCTGAAAGACTGGTAATGGTACCATTCAACATACCTTCAATACCTTCTCCACCTTCAGTCTTAGGGAAAGTACTATCAATAACTGTTGCACCTGGAACGATATTTTCAGCTAGCGGTTTTGGTAGGCTGGTATCTTTTACAGTCATGCCCCAATCAAAGGTTGTAGTTGCAGCTTCTGAACGAACTCCATTTTTACCGACTGCTACAACCTTCAGTTCTTGAGTTGTACCTTGAGCACTTGCTGAGCGGCTAACTTTTGGTAGATAAATAGTTGTAGAAGATGAGCCAGTTAGTAATTTCCAGCTGTCTCCATCTTTTTCGTAAACTTCATAGAAATCTGCATCCTTGTTTCCTTTAAATTGCACAACTGCTTCCGCTTCTTGGGCATTTTTAAGGACTTGTTTGGCTACAGCAACTGTGGTTGGTGCCTGAGGAGCATCTTGATTATTGCTGATGGTCAATTGCCCCAGGTTAAATTGATAACCTTTTAAGTCTTTGTCATTTTCAAAATAGAGTTTAATACCGTAAATTGTTTTACCTGCCAAGGCACTCAAATCAAAATCATCGGTAGTCCAGTTATCTGAAACTGTCAATTCTTTACGGGCAGCTTCATCACCGTAGGTATAATCTTTCTTGGTTGCAAATTCTACATAAACCTTGGTCCCTTTGCCTCCTTTGTGGGCAACATGCAATTTGGTGGTATCTGTCACCTTCAAGCGAGTAGAGTACAAATTCACATCTTGCTTGGTCGCACCTGAAAGATCCCCTGCAAATTTGAGAGAAGTTCCACCATTATAAGCATCTTCAAAATCATAGCTTGCTTTCAACTTATCGCCAGTTGATTTTTGCCACCAGCGCCATGTTGGAAGAACACCTGAAACTGAACGGTAATTCCACTCAGAATCCTTAGAAACCTTACCATCTACGAACCATTTTCTACCATGACCTGTATTAAAAGAAGTAGTAAAAGTATTACCTACTGCTGGCGTACGGTCCGCAACTAGGTTAGCAATCCCATACCAATCTTTATCACCTGGTTTTTGGCCAGTAGGATCACCTTGATAACCTGTAAAGAAGATATCTTCATTCTTATGATAATCTTCACCAGTTTTTCCTAAACTTGTAATGGTATCTGGGGCGAACAAACCAAGAGAAAGGCGTAATTTCCCATTTTCATCTAAAATGTCATTCCATTTGACCTTGGTCTTGTAGGAACCACCCTGTTGCAATTCCAAACCTGCAAATACGTCATAAGGATTACGGCCAATCCAGTTGGCAGTTGTAATAGTGTAATCATTCTTAGCCTTATCCCAGTTAAAATTAGCAAAGAAGTTATCTGCTGGAACCTTATCTCCTTCTGGTTGCATGAATTGGTAGTTGTATTCTCCCAAACCATCTTGGTGGTAACGTCCATAGTTATAAGTCATGGCATCGTACCAAGAATACTTGATTGGATGGTTTACCTTAGCAGCATATTCCTTGGTATAGAGCATAAACTGGCGCATCTTTTCTCCAAGAGGTTCAACCAAATCCCCAGTTGTTTCTTGGTTAATGAAATAGCCATCATAGCCATAATACTTGGCCATATCCACCAATTTACGGGCAATTGGGAAGCTACCATCTGGGTCTTGCTTCAAAGCTTCAGCGAATTTTTCTTGATCAGCAATACTATTAGACCAGTTGAAGAAGAGTGTACCATATACAGGAACCCCGTTACGGTGACCTGCATCAATAACGTCAGGAGTTGGTACGAGACCTTCCCAGAAGACCATTGAATCTAGATATTGCCAATAGTCAAAAGCATAGGCCTTGAACTCTTCTCCACCAACAGAAGCATGGTCTTTTGCTTTAGAATTGGTGTTTGATAGGGCTTGAACTTTTGCTTCCTTGCTAGCTTTTTCATTGACCAAATGACCTGTCCGACGTGAAGCGAGGGCGACAGACCCGCGGTTAATAGCATCATCTTCACGAGCACCTGGTTCCCATTTTAACAATTCTTCCCAAGAATTAAACTTGATTTCCTTTGGTTTTAATGTTTTTTCCGTATTTTTAGGGACATCTGGCTGGACTTCTTTTTCAGTCTTATTAGCTTCTGCTGCTGGCTTAGACTCATCTCCTTGGCTAGCTGCTTCAGGCTTTGCTTCTATTTCCTTGTCAGACTTAGGTTTTGCTTCTGCAGATGGTGTTTCTGCAACCACCTCACTTGCTTTTTCCTCTGGTTTAGCTGCGCTAGCTGCTTCTGCAGTTTCAGTAGTTGCAGCTTCATTGCTTGCTGGCGAAGCAGTTTCAGATGCTGTCGCTACTCCTTCTGCCTTTTCTGGCTTATTTTCTCTAGTCTGTTCTCCTTCATGCTGCTTGTCAGCTTCATTAGTTGGATGCTCACTCTCTCCTGAAACAAGCTCTGTATTGACTCCCTTATTTTCAGGAACTGCCGTTTCTTCTGCCAAGGCTGGACCAGCAAATAAAACAGCCCCAATCATCAGTGAGCAGGCTCCTACTGATAACTTACGAATACTGTAACGACAACGTTTTTCAAAAAATGGATTCTTCATTTTTTCCTCCTAAAAGATTGATTTTGTTGCATAAAAGAAAGCGCTTAACTTTCTTTATAAAATTTTTATCCCAATCACAGGGACCAAGATAATTCCTCCCTCATTTTAAAATATTTCTTTTAAATGTCAATATATAAAAGGAAATGCCTATATCTAGGTTAGAAATTGGTAAAATTAATATAATTAAGGCCCATTCTAACGAATTTTCTTTCTAAAATCTTAGCTTAACACTTGTTAGATTTACTTTTATCCTTTAAAATAGAATAGGAGAAATTCCGTTATTATTTTTCGGAGGAAAAAGAAATGTCCATTAATTGGCAGGAAATTTTATTTCACTTTTTAGGTGGTCTGGGACTATTCTTATATAGTATCAAGACCATGGGAGACGGTTTGCAACAAGCTGCTGGAGATCGCCTTCGGTTTTACATTGACAAGTACACTAGCAATCCGTTCTTCGGTGTGCTAGTTGGTATCGGTATGACGGCTCTAATTCAGTCAAGTTCTGGGGTCACAGTCATTACAGTGGGGCTAGTCAGCGCAGGACTTTTGACCTTGCGTCAAGCTATCGGTATTGTCATGGGTGCCAATATTGGAACTACCGTTACATCCTTTATCATCGGTTTTAAGCTAGGAGATTACGCCTTACCAATGCTTTTCGTCGGAGCGATTTGTCTCTTCTTCACCAAGAATCGCTCTATCAATAACATCGGACGTATCATTTTTGGTGTAGGTGGTATCTTCTTCGCTCTCAATCTTATGAGCGGTGCAATGGAACCTCTAAAAGACCTGCAAGTCTTTAGAGACTATATGGTTGAACTAAGTAAGAGTCCTATTCTAGGTGTCTTTGTCGGAACTGGACTAACCCTACTCATTCAAGCTTCTTCCGCAACTATCGGTATCCTACAGAATCTTTACGCAAGTGGTTTGATTGATCTACAAGGTGCCCTACCAGTCTTGTTTGGTGATAATATCGGAACGACCATTACAGCTATTATTGCTTCTCTTGGAGCCAATATCGCTGCCAAACGTGTTGCTGGTGCTCATGTCGCCTTTAACGTGATTGGTACGGTTATCTGTATTGTCTTCCTTGTACCTTTCACTGGCTTGATTCAATGGTTTGAATCTACACTCAATCTGGCTCCAGAAATGACCATTGCCTTCGCCCACGGAACCTTTAATATCACAAATACTATTATCCAATTTCCATTCATCGGAGCCTTGGCCTACTTTGTAACCAAGCTCATCCCTGGTGAAGATGAAGTTGTCAAGTACGAGCCACTTTATCTTGATGAGCATTTGATTAAACAAGCTCCATCAATCGCTCTCGGAAATGCCAAAAAAGAACTCCTTCACTTGGGAAATTATGCTTCTAAAGCCTTTGACCTTTCATACAACTACATCATTGACCTTAATGAAAAGGTAGCTGAAAAAGGCCACAAGACAGAAGAAGCCATCAATACCATTGATGAAAAATTGACTCGTTACCTTATTACTCTTTCAAGTGAAGCCCTTAGCCAGAAAGAAAGCGAAGTGCTCACCAACATCCTGGATTCATCCCGTGATTTGGAACGGATTGGGGACCACGCAGAAGCCCTAATCAATCTAACTGACTACCTTCAACGTAAAAATGTTGAGTTCTCTGAAGCTGCTTTGCAGGAATTGGCTGATATCTATCAAAAAACTACTGGCTTTATCAAGGATGCCCTTGATAGTGTAGAAAACAATGATATTGAAAAAGCTCAAAGTCTGATTGACCGCCATAAAGAAATCAACAATATGGAACGTGTTCTCAGAAAGACCCACATCAAGCGCCTCAACAAGGGCGAGTGTTCAACACAAGCTGGGGTCAACTTTATCGACATCATTTCCCACTACACTCGTGTGTCTGATCACGCTATGAATCTAGCTGAAAAGGTCATCGCTGAACAAATCTAAGAACCAAGAAGCTATCCTAAATGGGATGGCTTTTTCTTCTCCTAATCAAGAATTGCTCTTCTACCATATAGAAAAATGCTTTGATTCACAATGGAATCAAAGCATTTTAAAGAGCTCCCCGTACATAAGCGCAGAAGCTGCAGTTCCCCTGTACTTGGCTTCTTCTCTTTTGATAAAGCGAGCCAAGTTGAGCAACTCAGGTGCCGGATGTTTGGGATTTAGGAGCAATTCACGATTGACCAGGCCTGAGAGACGAACTGCCAGCAATTGCTCATTTGTAGTAGGCAGTTTTTTAGCAGTCTCTAGGAGAGCAGCAACTAAATCTTCACTCAAATCATGTCGAGCATGATTGTAAAGATCTTTCACAAGGCTTTCTAGGTTTGGTTCTACCATCCCTACCACCTCCCTTATGGTTTAATAATTTTTAATCAAATCAACTGTTGAACGATCCAATTTCTTCACCAAGGCTTGTAAGAAAGCTTGAGCTTCTAGGAAGTCATCCATAGCATAGAGGGTTTGGTGAGAGTGGATATAACGAGCGCAGACACCGATAGTTGTAGATGGGACACCACCATTTTTCAGATGAGCTGCGCCAGCGTCTGTTCCGCCTTTACCACAGTAGTATTGATACTTGATTCCAGCTTCTTCAGCAGTTGTCAAAAGGAAATCCTTCATCCCTGGGAGAAGCAAGTGACCTGGATCATAGAAACGAATCAAGGTTCCATCTCCAATCTTACCTTGACCACCGTAGACATCACCAGCTGGTGAACAGTCAACTGCGAGGAAGACTTCTGGGTCAAACTTAGTTGTAGATGTATGAGCACCACGAAGACCAACCTCTTCTTGGACGTTAGAGCCAAGATAGAGTTCATTCCCGAGTTTTTGACCTGACAGAGCTTCCGCCAACTCGCTCACCATAAGAACACCGTAGCGGTTGTCCCAAGCTTTTGAGATGATATTTTTTTCATTGGCTGTTAAGATTGCAGAACTATCTGGTACAATGGTGTCGCCAGGACGGATGCCAAAGCTTTCTGCCTCAGCCTTATCCGCAAAACCGCCATCAAAGACGATATCTGCAATAGCTGGCATGGTTGGTCCGCCCTTACCACGAGTCAAATGTGGCGGAACAGAACCTGAAATCACAGGAATTTCACGACCGTCACGAGTCAAGAGTTTGAAACGTTGGCTGCTAACCACCATAGGATTCCATCCACCGATTTCTACCACACGAAAGGTACCGTCTGGCTTGATTTCGCTGACCATAAAACCAACTTCGTCCATATGAGAAGCGACCAAGACGCGCGGTGCATCTGCAGCTTCTGAATGTTTGATACCAAAAATACCACCCAAGCCATCTGTCACCACTTCATCCACGTGCGGTGTCAACTTTTCACGAAGATAAGCACGGACAGGTGCTTCATGACCTGAGATCGCAGCAAGTTCTGTTACTTCTTTGATTTTTGAAAATAATGTTGTCATTTCATTTCCTTCTTTCTTTCATCCATTTTACCACTTTTTATAGGAGAAGGATAGCGGGAAGGTGGATTTCTAAATTAGTATCTTAGTCCTGCTCTATCTTAGAAAAAGATTATATTTTCTTGCATGTGATGTGAAATCTAAGAACTATTCCAAGATTAACCAAACTATTAATTTTCAAACAAAAAACAATTCAATGCTATATTTGTTTAGTTTTTTCATGAAATCTGCAGAAAATAGTTGACTTTGCATTCTTATTTCTTTAAAATAGTACAAAACTAGGAAAAGGAAAAAATCATGACCAAAACAATTCTTGTTACAGGTGGGGCTGGCTACATTGGCTCCCATACCGTTAAAGCTCTTTTAAATGCTGGCTATCAGGTACATGTTCTAGATAATCTCTCTACAGGAAATCGAACGGCTGTAGATAGTCGTGCTATCTTTAAACAACTGGATGTTTATGATGCTAGCGCCTTAAAAACTTACTTAGAAGAAAATCAGATTGATGCTGTTCTCCATTGTGCAGGTGAGATTGTTGTGAGCGAAAGTATTGAAAATCCAAGTAAATACTTCACTGCCAATGTTGCTGGTATGAACCAAGTTCTCAAAGTCTTGTCTGAAGTTGGTATTCAAAAAATCATGTTCTCTTCGACTGCTTCCCTCTATGGTAATAACTGTATTGACAATCCTGCAACTGAAGATACCCTGCTCGACCCTGTCAACCCTTATGCTGAGACAAAACTGATGGGTGAACGAATGATTTACTGGATGGCCAATCGCTACGATTGGAAATATGTCATTTTCCGTTACTTTAATGTTGCTGGGGCTGAAATGGATGCTTCAAACGGCCTGCGTGTGAAAAATCCAACTCATATCATTCCCAACATCAACAAGACCGCATTGGGACAAAATGATAGCCTGAAAATATTTGGAGATGACTACGATACACGTGATGGTTCATGTATTCGAGATTACATTCATGTCTTGGATCTTGCACAGGCTCATGTTAAAGGAATGAACTACCTATTTCAAGAAGACAGTTCTTCTCAAATCTTTAACTTAGGAACTGAAAAAGGCTATACCGTCAAAGAAATCTTTAAAACTGCTGAAGAATTACTGAATCAAAAAATACCACACGAAATTGTTGCTCGCCGTGCTGGTGACCCAGCCAGCGTCCTAGCAGACGCATCAAAAGCTAAAAAATATCTTGATTGGAAGGCTAGCTACTCCCTCGAAGATATTATTTTATCGGATTATCATTGGCGTGTTAAAGAAGGCAAAAACATTTTGGAATAAATAGCAGAAACATCAATAATAAATAAAAACACAGATAGATGGCACTTGATAAATACCAAGTATCATCTATCTGTGTTTTATACATTAGAATCCAATTTATACTCTTCAAAAATCTCTTCAAACCACATCAACGTCGCCTTACCGTAGGTATGGTTACTGACTTCGTCAGTTCTATCCACAACCTCATTCCCCTTCTTGATTTCGTTTGAGGGAAAAATGGTCTGGAACAGGGTCCTTACCTGTTTTCGACCAGGGATGGCAACGTAAAATCCGAGCTAAGCCCATCAAAACACCCTTGAAGCCATGTTTTTCAATAGCCTCAATCATATAGTTGGAACAAGTCGGCTCAAAGCGACAAGAGGGTGGAAAGGCTGGGGAGATAAAACGTTGGTAAAAGCGCACAGGCGCTATTAAAATTCGTTTCATTATTTCTTGGTTACAGCCATGATGTGTAGTTGACTGATTTCTTTTTTATTAAGACGACGGGATTCTCCTGGACGAAGACCTGTCAAGTCTAGATGTCCAAAACGTGTACGAGACAGTTTATCTACTTGAAGGCCGACAGCTTCAAACATCTTTTTAACCTGGTGGTTACGCCCTTCATGGATGGTCAACTGCACCACAGAGCGGTTTTTGACTGGATCCACTTTGAGAATCTCATAGACAGCCGGCTTGGTTTTCTTGCCATCAATCTCAAGTCCACGGGTCAAGGGGCGGAGATTGTCCTTATTGGCCACACCTTTAACACGCGCAACATAAACCTTGTCAATCTCATTACGAGGGTGAATCATTTCATCCGTAAAATCCCCATCATTGGTCAAAATCAAGACTCCTGATGTATCCCAGTCCAAACGACCAACTGGGTAAATACGCTCTTTGACATTGGGCAAGAGGTCGACAACAGTCTTGCGCCCCTTGTCATCTGTCACACTGGAAATGACACCGCGTGGTTTGTTAAGCAGATAATAGACCTTTTCTTCGTTGTAGATAGGTTGACCTTCCACTTCGACCTTGTCGCCTGACTTGATAGTGGTTGCTAGTTCACGTACCACTTGGCCGTTAACCGTCACCAAACCTTGCTTGATCAGCTCTTCTGCTTTTCTCCTACTGGCCACACCTGCGTGGGCAATATACTTATTGATTCTCATCTTCTTCTATCCTTTCACCAAATAATTGGCTTTCTTGGGCTTGAATCTCAAGCTCATCAATCACTGGTAATTCTTCCAAATTATTTATCCCCATGTAATCTAGGAAATAATCTGTAGTCACATAGAGGTTGGGGCGACCCAAGACTTCTTTTTTCCCGTCTTCCTTTATCAGGTCAAAAGCCTGCAACTTTGCCAAGGCCCCACTCGAGTTGACCCCACGGATGGCATCAATCTCTATCCGTGTGATGGGCTGTTTGTAGGCAACGATGGACAAGGTCTCAAGGGCAGCCCGAGACAAGCTCTGGTTGATAGGTGCCTTGGAATATTCCTTCAAAATCTCTGAAAACTGAGTCTTGGTCACCAATCTATAAGCACCACCTGTCTCAATCAGAGCCAAACTGGAATCTGGGTCATTTTCATACTTCTGAGTTAATTTTTCTAAACTCTGTTGGATGCCTGTCGGTGGTAGAGAGAGGAGTTCAGCTAACTGGCGGACTCTAATCCCATCTTCACCCGCTACAAACAAGAGCGCTTCTATTTTTGCTAAAGTACTCATCTTTCCTCTCTATCAAGTCTAGCTTTGTGCCACTTGACTTTCTTCCTTCTTTTCCATGAGATAAATATCTCCGAAACTTTCCTCTTGCACAAGAATCAGCTCCTGGGTTTTGATTAACTCTAGGGTTGCCAAAAAGAGGGTAATGACCTCTTGGACATTCTGGGCTTCCTTGAACAAATCCTGCAAGCGCAACTGCTCTCGTCCAGTCAAGGACTCTTTTACGATGACCATCATATCTTCAATCTTATACTCATCCCGCAGGATAGTTGTGTGATTTTGTGCAAACTCCTCTTTTTTCTTGGCTAGGATATTTGAAAAAGCCAAAAAGAGGTCAATGGTCGTCTTGTCATGCACAAGCTCCGCATCTTCGTAAATCAACTCTGTCGGCGCTTTGGAATAGTACTGGGCCCGTTCTTGGTGCTTGGCTTCCAAGTGCTCCCCCAAGAGCTTGAACTTGCGGTATTCTTCGATTTGAGAAAGAAGGTCCTGCTCCAGATCATCCTCCAAGTCGGTCACTTCTGCTACCTTTGGCAAGAGCTTGCGACTCTTGATCAGCATCAGCTGACTAGCCATGACCATATACTCGCCCGTCACTTCCAGACGCATAGCCTGCAGGGTTGAGACATAGGCTAGATACTGTTCGATAACTTCCGTAATAGGCACATCGTAGATATCCATCTGGTACTTGGAAACCAGGTGCAAAATCAAGTCCAGCGGCCCTTCAAAATCTTTTAATTTAATATCCATTATCTATATTTTTCTAAGGTCAGGACTGTTTTTAATCCTAATTTTTTTGCAATTTCGTACAAATCGACCTTGTTTTCTATTTGTCTTAGAATGAACTGTTCCCGTAGGGCTTGGGCTGATAGTGCTGGAAAACCTTTCTCCTTGACAAAGGACTCCAGCTGACGAAAGGCCCACTGACGAGAATAGGCTTTCCCTCCCCTTTCAAAGAGATAGGTCTGGCCCATCAAGGGTTCCAACTCTGAAAGCAAGGTCGTGGGAATGGTGACAATCCTCTGTTGGGAAGCCTTCTTGATTCGCAACACCTGAAAGTCCAGATTGATATCCGCAACCTTGAGGGCTAAAATCTCACTTGGCAAGAGGCCCATTTCTAGGATTAAGAGTGCTAGCAAGCGTCCCTCTGGATAGGCACTTTCCTGCCAAAAAGAGTCTAGATCTAAAATTTCTGGTTTTTCGGTTTTCTTTTCAGCTTGTTTGGCTAATTCCAAACGGTAAAAGCTGTCCACTTCTCCTTTTTGATAGAGAAAGTAGAGAAATTGGTTACAGGCCGAAATCTTTCGCTTCTGGGCGCTGATCTTTAGATTGGTTAGCTGGGCTTGGTAAATCTTGAGACTGGTCTCAGAAATCCGCTCGCCTACCAAATCTAAAAACTGTTCTAAATCATACTTATAGGACTGCTTGGAATTGACAGACAAGCCTTGCTTTTCTTCTAAAAAGGCTGAAATCCTATCTCTCATTTGCATCGAATCTCATATTCCTTACTAAAGTCATGCAAGAGGGCATTGACTGCCTTGAGGATAGACTTGCGCGTGATAATCCCTTGGAAAATACCAGACGCATCCACAACCGGCAAGAAGGACTCATCTACCAGCTTGTGCAAGACCTCCGTAATGGTAAAATCAGGCGAGACGACCGCTACGTCCGTTCTCGTCATATGAACGATATCCGTATCTGCCATGATTTCTTGACTCAAATCATGCTCCATCTGATAAGCCATAATATCTCTGAGCCCAATAGTTCCAACAAAGTGTTTTTCATCTGTCACAACAGGAACACGGGTATAGGTCATCTGACTAAGCAAGAGTGTCGCATGATCCGCATTGTGAGTATCAATCAACACAGCTAGATTTTTAGCAGGAGTCAAAAAAGTTTCTTCTTGCCCCAACAAGAAAGTCTCAAACTCCTTGGCAATCATCGGCTAAACTCCTTGGACAAGCCCGGATACACCTCATGGTCTCGTGTCAAAAAGTCCACTTTGAAATAACTGTCATCAATCTCCACACGAGCATAGAGACATTCTCTGATGGTCCCACGTGGTTGACTGATGGAACCTGGATTTAGAAAAAGAGTCTTGCCTTCCATCCAAGCACTTGGCACATGCAAGTGACCATAGAGGCAGATATCGGCCTCTTCCTCCTGAGCCCAGTAGTCCAACTTTTGAAAATTGAAATTAATGTCAAACAAGTGACCATGTGTTTGGATAATCTTGGTCGAACCAAGCTCAGTCACCAAACGTTCTGGGTAACCTGCATAGAAGTCCATATTCCCTTTAACAACACGGATGCCTTCCCAAAGGGGAGAATCAGGACGCAGTTCAGAATCGCCGTTATGAAAAACGGCATCAACTTTGCCTACATAGCGATCACGGATTTCTTCCACAATCAAGCTATCGCCATGAGAATCGCTCATTACAATGATGGTTTGCTTTGCCATGATGGAAATACCTCCAAAAGTTTCTTAACGGCTAAGGCACGGTGAGATTGACTATTTTTTTCTTCAAGGGTTAATTCAGCTGAGGACTTGCCTGTCTCTCCTACCAGGAAGAGAGGATCGTAACCAAATCCATTTTCACCCTTAGGTTCAAAGTTAATGTAGCCTGGCCAGTCTGCTTCAACAACCAAGCTTTCCTTGTTTGGACTGGCCACGACTAGGGTTGTATGGAATTGAGCCGAGCGGTCCTTGAGTTCAAAGACCATGGCCAATTCGTGCAAGAGTTTGGCATTGTTTTCACGGTCAGTAGCTCCCACACCTGCGAAACGAGCTGACCAGACACCTGGCAAGCCACCAAGGACATCGACTTTGAGACCTGAGTCATCTGCCAAAACCATCTTGCCCGTTAATTGAGAAATAGTTTCTGCCTTGAGGCGGGCGTTTTCTTCGAAGGTCATGCCTGTTTCTGCTACTTCAGGTAAGTCAGGATAGTCATTAAGATTTTCCACATCGTATCCTAACTTGTCAAAGATAGCTCGAAATTCCTTGGTCTTGCCCTCGTTACGAGTCGCAATCAACAAGGTTTCTCTAACCTTGTTTGTCTCAAAGAAGTCGTGAACATTGACCCCTTCTTTAGGCAATTCCACATACAAGAGTTGCCCATTTTCAACCAAGAGCAGGGCCCCTTGACGTTGAATGACTTCCAAGTTACGTCCCATTTCTTGGTTGAGGATATCTACCACAAAAGACAATAAACGGTAGCGAGAACCATAGCGTAAAACAGCAACTGAAATCGGGAAACCTCGTTCCTCGTCTCGAAATCTTTGGGCAAACTCCAATAGAGGAAAATCCAAGTCATCATCCGTCAACGTTCGGACGCCACCAAAAATACCATAGGACCCGACATACCAGTCCTGTTCATCCTTGTATTCATAAATTTTATTTGTCATAATTCTACATGCTCCACATGAATCTCTTTTTCCAGCCATTCTTCACCAATTTGTGCAAAACTTTGGCTGCTGGCTGTTGTGTAAAAACGGTGATGGAGTGGTCCGGCATCGCGACCACGATTGATTTCAAAATAATTAAGTAAGACTGAGATATCCCGTACGCACTCTGCCCCACTATCGATAAGTTGAACCTTGGGCCCCATGACATTTTGAATAATAGGTCTGAGCAGTGGATAATGGGTACAACCCAAAATCAGGCTATCCACCTTTCCAACCAAGGGACGCAGGGTTTCATAGACCACTTTCTTGGTGACACTGGTTGACAGGGCACCAGACTCCACCAAGGGAGCAAACTTGGGACAGGCCAAACTCTCCACCTGTAAGTCCGGATCCAAATCATGGATTTTCTGACGGTAGATGTCTGAGTGTACCGTCATGGGTGTTCCAATCACTCCGATTTTCCCACCTTGGCTAGACTTGATAGCTGCCGAAGCTCCTGGCAAAATCACACCTAGGACAGGAATATCTAGTTGAGCCTTGATTTCTTCCCAGACGACCGCAGTCGCTGTATTACAAGCAATGACAATCATTTTGACATCCTTGGTCAAAAGAAAGTTGACCAACTGCCAAGTATATTCACGAATTTGCTCAGCAGGACGGGGCCCGTAAGGCGCGCGTGCCGAATCTCCAATATAGACGATTTCTTCATGGGGAAGTTGGCGCATGAGCTCGCGCACAACGGTCAAGCCCCCGACACCCGAATCCAAAAAACCAATTGGTCGATTATCCATACAGTCTTCTTTCTAGTCTTTTTTCTGATTGATAGTTCATTATGATTACTTGTCTTTATGAACTGAAGAACAACTTCATCAACAACTATCTCTCTTAATCATAATCAAATATCAATAGAATGCAAGGAAAAAGTCTCATCCCTAAACCCTTAGCCAACATAGTGAGAAGTCTGGAACTTTCATCCCAGACTTTTCCTTATTTATTTTTTCTTTTTATTGTTAGCAAGGGCCGCCTTTTGTTGGCGGATGATTTGGTGGTAAACTTGTTGTACCTTAGCTTCGCTTGGTTTTTGACCATTTGCACTCAAAAGAGTACGAACTGCTTCAGCATTCAAACGTGGGTTGTCAGCGAATTCTTTTTCAATTTGCTTACGAACCAAGTACATTCCTCCAAGAGCTCCTCCTAGAAAAGCTAGCACAATCAATACAATTGCTAAAAGTAAATCCATCATTTTTCTCCTGTTTCTTTTTGAGTCTCTTTCATTATACCACAAACTAGCCACCCTGACTAGTTTGTTTTACGCTTTCAGGGATGGAATAAACAGCAAAAAGAACCCTGCTTTTCTGCAAAAGAGGGCTCCTTACTGAGTTTATACTCAATGAAAATCAAAGAGTAAACTAGGACGCTAGCCGCAGGTTGCTCAAAACACTGTTTTGAGCTTGCAGATAGAGCTGACACGGTTTGAAGAGATTTTCGAAGAGTATTAATTTCATATTTCTGCCTATCCATTTATACTAATAAAAGACTGAGACACCAGATCTCAGCCTTTTTCTTTATCCCAAAACCAATTCATCACTGACCAGACTTTGACCACTATTTTTCTGGAAGAGATGCATGAGATTTTCAACCGTCAGATGCTTTTTCTCCTCTCCCTTGACATCCACCACTATCTTACCCTGATAGAGCATAATGATACGATTGCCGTACTCAATCGCATGGTTCATATCGTGGGTAATCATCAAAGTCGTCAACTGATGGTGTTCCACAATCTTTTGCGTCAAGTCCATCACCATTTGACTCGTTTTCGGATCAAGCGCCGCAGTGTGTTCATCCAAAAGCAAAAGTTTAGGTTTCACCAGAGCTGCCATGACTAGGGTCAAGGCCTGTCTTTGTCCTCCTGAAAGGTATTGGGTATCCACTTTCAAGCGATTTTCAAGGCCAATATTCAACTCTTTCAAGGCCTCTTGGAACTGGATTCTCTCCTTCTCCTTCACGCCCCAACCAAGCCCTCTCTTCTGCCCACGTCTCAAGGCAATAGCCATATTCTCCTCAATCGTCAAACGAGAAGCTGTTCCCATCTTAGGATCTTGAAAAACACGGGCAATATCCTTGGCTCTCTTTCTTACACTAAGATTTTTAATGGATTTGCCTGCCAATAAAAGGTCCCCTTCATCCACCGATAGATTGCCAGCCAAGATATTCATCAAAGTGGATTTCCCTGCTCCATTTCCACCAATCACAGAGATAAAATCTCCCTCTTCAACCTCTAAGTCTAATCCTTTGAGGACATGGTTCTCATTGACCGTCCCTGCTTCAAAGGTTTTGTGAATATTTTCAAGTGTTAACAAACTTGCCATAACTTTCTCCTCCTATTCATTTCTCAGTTTCAAACCACGAATCTTTAATCTCTTTTGCAGTTCTGGTGCAAATAACACTAAGGCTAGCAAGATTGCATTAAAGAGACGTACCAGGTTTTGATCTAGATTTGGAATTTCATAGATATTTAAAATAATCAAACGGTAAACAATGGCACCGATTCCGATAGATAACAAGCGACCTCCAATGGTCAAGTCGTGTATCAAAACTTCTGCAATAATAACTGCACTCAAACCAACAACGATGGTTCCTGTCCCAGAGGTTACGTCTGAAAATCCATCATTTTGAGCGAACAAGGAACCACACAGGGCAATCAAACCATTTGAAATCATGTAACCAACAATCTTCATGGTGTCTACATTGACCCCATTAGCCTCACTCATCGGAATATTGTCCCCAGTCGAACGCAAGACCAATCCAATCTCCGTTTTCATCAAAAGAGTCAAGACCAAACAAACAAGTAGGAGACAGGCCAAACTGAATGAGAAAACAGCTTCTTCATTTGTCAGCCCCAAGCTCGCCAATTGTTTAAAGACAGTTGAAGAATCTCCCAAGGAAAGGTTGGGCACACTGCCCATGATTTTAATATTGATTGAATAAAGCCCTGTCAAGGTCACAATCCCTGTCAAGAGAGCTGGGATTTTCATCTTGGTGTGGAGCATTCCTGATACAAGACCAGCTACCATACCTGCAAACAAAGCAAGTAAAGTCGCAATCCAAGGATTTGTCCCTGCCTGTATCTGAGATACGACGACAGCAGCCCCCAGTGGAAAGGCTCCTTCAGCAGTCATATCCGCAATATCCAAAATACGGAAAGTCAAGTAGACCCCAATCGCCATAATCGACCACAACAAACCTTCTGATAAACTAGATAATACAAAATTCATCTCAAACCTCCTTATTCCTTGCCTTCTAACTTACTAATATCAATTCCCAATGCATCTGCCATTTCTTGATTGGTATGCAATTCCAGTTTTTCAGGCAACTCAACTGCTATATTTTCTGGTTTCTCACCTTTTAAGACACGAATCAACATGCGGGCTGTCTGCCGTCCCAATTCTTCATAATTGGTACCGTAGTTATACAAACCACCAACCGCAATCATTTCCGTTGAGCCACCGAATACTGGAACCTTGTGTTTAATAGAAACCTGCTTAACTGTTTCCATGGTTGACGAAATGATATTGTCCGTTGGTACAAAAACCATATCCACTTCTGCCATCAAACTCTCTGCTGCCGCCTTGACATTGTTACTGTCCAAGATTGTTTTTTCAACAACGGTAAAGCCTTTTTCTTCCAGAAGTCGCTTAGCTTCATCCTTTTGGACAACTGAGTTTGGCTCGCTCTGAGTATAGAGGATTCCAATTGTTTTAGCTTTTGGCAACACTTTCTTTATCAAATTGATTTGGGTTGAGATAGCATCTGATGACTGATCACTTGTCCCAGTTACATTGCCCCCAGGATGTTCTCTTGACTCAACCAACTTGGCACTGACAGGATCTGTTACAGCTGAAAAGACAACCGGTGTCGTTTGTGTTGTATTGGCCAAGCTCTGAGCAGAAGGCGTTGCGATAGCTAGAACGACATCACTAGATTCTGCTAGTTGCTGGGAAATAGTTTTTAGATTTCTTTGTTCTCCTTGTGCATTTTGCAAATCTATCTCAATATTTTTCCCCTCAACATAGCCTTGTTTAGCCAGCTCATCCACAAAACCTTCTCTAGTAGCGTCTAGGGACTGGTGAGTAATAAATTGCGAAATACCGATACGAAACACATCTTTTTTCTTATCTGCCTTCAACTGATGCAAACTGATCAGAGAGGTCAAGAGAATCCCCACTACCAAGAGGGGTGCTAGTAATTTTCGAACAACTTTCATAATGAAACTCCTTCTCAGAAAAGATAAAACAAAAAACCGCCTAGATACTATCTAAACGGATGCTTGAAATAATCTAACAAGTTATAACTTTGCTAGTCCATTTAGATATTCATCTATATGGACCACAATCAAAAATCTTAGCCACATAGATACAAACAAATTGCTTGAACTGTTTGCATCCATGGTGACATGTCTACAAACACTATCTAAAGTAGCTAAAGTAAAAGTTTTGATTCATCGTTACAGCTTGTTTCTTATTCATTTCTTTTTCTGCTTTCTTTTTTGATGTTTCCTATCTTACCACCTTTTTCATCACCTGTCAAGAATATTTCAGAATTTTTTAAAATTTTTCGAAAATTCTTTCAGGTAGCTTTCAAAGACTTTCAAATCAGTCCAACAAAAAAAGGTTTATAATTTCCATAAAAGTTGACATGGAAATTATAAAACCATTATTAGTTTAATCCTTTTTGGTAACGTGCCAATTCGGCTTGGTTAGCCCAAACATAGTGACCTGGACGGATTTCTACCATAGATGGCTTATCAGTCTCATAGTCGTGTTGACTTGGGTCGTAAACCTTCAAGACCTTCTTACGTTCCAAGATTGGATCTGGGATTGGTACCGCTGAAAGCAAGGCTTGAGTATATGGGTGAATTGGATTGTTAAACAATTCTTCTGTTTCTGCAACCTCTACAATAACACCCTTGTAAATAACTGCGATACGATCTGAAATAAAGCGAACGACAGACAAGTCATGGGCGATGAAGAGATAGGTCAAACCAAGTTCTTTTTGGAATTTTTTGAGCAAGTTCAAGACTTGAGCACGCACAGAAACGTCCAAGGCTGAAATGGGCTCATCCGCAATAACAAAGTCTGGTTGCATGACCAAGGCACGGGCAATACCGATACGTTGACGTTGACCACCTGAGAATTCATGAGGGTAACGAGTCAAGTGCTCAGCAAGAAGGCCCACTTCACGGATAATATTTTTAACTTTCTCTTTACGTTCTTCTTCATCCTTGAACAGATGATGATTGTAAAGACCTTCAGAAATAATATAATCAACAGTCGCACGTTCATTCAAACTTGCAGCAGGGTCTTGGAAAATCATCTGGATTCGACGAATCAATTCCGCAGCTTGTTCACGCGATTTCTTACCATTAATCTTTTGACCTTCAAAAATGATATCTCCATTACTTGTATCATTGAGACCGATGATAGCACGACCAATAGTTGTTTTCCCACTACCTGACTCACCTACAAGCGAGAAAGTTTCTCCCTTGTTGATAAAGAAGTTAGCATTTTTAACTGCGACAAACTTCTTACTTCCTTCACCGAAGGAAATTTCTAAATCTTTGATTTCTACTAATTTTTCAGACATTTCCTTCCTCCTAGTCTGCCAGATGGGCAAATCCCATTTTATCACGGATCTTATCGTGAAGATTTGCAATCACAGCTGGTTTTTCTACTTTTGGAGCATCCTCATGAAGAAGCCAAGTTTTAGCCCAATGCGTCTCTGATACTGAGAATTGAGGAGCTTTTTGTTCAAAGTCAATCTGCATTGCATAGTCAGAACGCAAGGCAAAGGCATCCCCTTTCAGGTCAGTATAAAGTGACGGAGGTGTTCCTGGGATTGAGTAAAGTTCCCCTTTATCATCAGCAAGCTGAGGCAAGCTAGACAAGAGACTCCATGTATATGGATGGCGAGGGTCATAGAAGACTTCCTCAACAGTTCCATACTCAACGATTTCTCCCGCATACATAACTGCTACCTTATCCGCAATACTTGCTACCACACCAAGGTCATGGGTGATAAAGATTGTTGTGAAATGGTACTCGTTTTGTAAAGATTTTAGCAAATCAATAATCTGTGCTTGGATGGTTACATCCAAGGCAGTTGTTGGCTCATCACAGATCAAGACATCAGGTCGGCAGGCAAGGGCAATAGCAATAACGATACGTTGACGCATCCCTCCAGAATATTGGAATGGGTATTCATCAAAACGTCTATCTGCATCTGGAATCCCAACCTTATTCATGTAGTCAATCGCCAATTCTTTCGCTTCTTTAGCTGTTTTGCCTTGGTGTTTTACAATAACTTCTGTAATCTGACTACCAATTGTTTTAATTGGGTCCAAACTAGTCATTGGATCTTGGAAGATAGTCGCAATCTTAGCACCACGAATTTGTTCCCAATCCTTGTGAGAAGACAAGGCTGTCAAGTCCTGACCACGGTAGTCAATACTTCCTTGGGCAATGCGACCATTTTCTTCAAGCATACCTGTGAAAGTCTTTGTCAAAACAGATTTCCCTGATCCTGACTCACCTACCAAGGCTAATACTTCTCCTTCAACTAGTTCAAGGGAAACGCCGCGAATGGCTGTCAATACTTTGTCACGAACGTCAAATTCCACGACAATATCGCGAGCAGTCAAAATTACATTTTTTTCTTTTGTCATTTCTACTCCTATCTATGTGTACGTGGATCACTAGCATCCGCTAGGTTTTGACCAACTACGAAAAGTGACAAGGATACCAAGACCAAAGTTGTCAATGGAATCCAGAAGAGGTATGCATTTGTTGTTACGTTCTGTGAATAATCTGAAATCAATCGACCTAAACTTGGTACTGTAATAGGCAATCCAAGTCCAAAGAATGACAGAAAGGCTTCATAGGAGATAAATGCTGGAAGCATTTGTGATGTAGTCGTAACAATAACAGATACCAATTGTGGCATGATATTTTTAATGACAATTTTGTATGTTGGAGTTCCGAGTGTGCGTGAAGCAAGGTTGTACTCTAAGTCACGGTAACGCATGATTTGGATACGAATTGAGTAGGCAATCCCAATCCATGTTGTTACACTCATTGCAAAAATCAGATTCCAGAATCCAGCTCCGATTGAGTAAGTCAAGACAATGACAATCAAAAGAGATGGGATGTTTGAGATGACGTTATAAACTTCCATCATCACACGGTCTACTGATTTCGAAATTCCCCAAATACCACCGACAAAGACACCGATAACCAAGTTAATCACTGTCGCAATCACAGAAATGAGGATAGAGTTACGAGCTCCGAACCAAACACCGTCAAAGAGCGATTTACCGTTACTGTCAGTACCGAACCAATGCTCAGCATTTGGCTTAATATAACGAGCACTAAAATCGTTCACTTTGCTGACATCATTGAAATCAAACTTAGAAAACATTGGGTAGATGAAACTCATCAAAATGATAGCTACCAAGATTCCCAACATGACTACAGTTGATTTCTTCTTCATAAATTGTCTAAACACTGAACCCCAGTATGAATAAGCTGGCGCATCAATGGCTTCAGAGGCAAAATCGTCACGTTTTACAAACTGAAATTTTTCTTTATCGATTGTAGACATTATTTGCCTCCTTTCTCAGTCAATTTAATACGTGGGTCAATAATAGTCATCCAAATATCTCCCAAAAGAAGTGAGAAGATAGAAATACATGTAAAGATGAAGACAAGACCTACGACCATAGAGTTATTAGATGCTTTTACAGAGTCAATCAACATTTTACCCATACCTGGGAAGGCGAAGACTGTTTCAGTAAGGGTTGCACCACCGATAACCCCGATAACAGCACCAGGAATCCCTGAAACCAGCGGAACCATGGCATTTTTAAAGATGTGTTTGTTTGAAATTTCTTTTTCAGACAAACCTTTTGCACGAGCAAAACGAACAAAATCCTGTGATTGCAAGTCAATCATGTAACGACGAATCCAAATAGCGGTACCAGGAGCACCCAATAAACCAAGGATAACTGCTGGTAAAACATACGAACGCCAATCTCCAGCACCCAAGATAGGGAATGAATCTGGAAGACCAATTGATGATCCAATCAAACGAACAATGTAAACCAAAGCAATGGTTGGAAGAGCCATCAAGAAGGTCAAAGCCCCTGTTGAGAAGCTATCAATCCAAGTGTTCTTGAAGCGAGCCATAGCTGAACCAAGTGGCACGGCAATCGCATAAGAAATCACCAAACCGATCAATCCAACGATTGCAGAGCTAGCAATCATAGAAGGATATTGGTAGTTGCTTTCAGTAGCAGTATATGGGTCATCTTTCCCATAGTTAGCTACTTCACGTGAATCAGCCTGACTAGGAGACTTGTAGGTTCTTGAGTAAATATTTACAGAAGAAGTTTTCTTACCTGTTGGGAACTGAACTTGAGATGTTTTTGTTTGCCCTTGACCCTGAGTAATAACCTGTAAAACAGGGCTATTAGCATAGGTTGGATAAGAGTCACCTAAATTAATGTTCACAAAGTTTTGATGCACAAATGGGAACTGACTGTTGAAGTACAAGAGATATTTGTGTTTAGTTCCTGAACCAACCAAGGACCATCCGATAGCTGGATCATTTTCAAAACGAAGGTAACGTTTCAAGTCTGGATTTTCAGGGTCTTGAATTTTATTAGTATGATCAATGTCAATCAAGTTAGCATAGAAGTGAAAAACACGTTCAAAAATTGGGATTTCACGAGTAGCGTAGAATTGACCACTTTCAGTAAATTCTCCCAAGGTCCAACCATGACCGATTTGTTTGATGTATTTTTCGTAGATAGCCTTGTTGGTGTCATTAGCTTCAACGGTTACAGAGGCATCCATCTGGCTAGCTTTTTCTTGCAACTCTTTGGTATCGTAGTACTCGATATAGCCCATACGCTCATAAACGGTATTCTCATAGTTATCACGTTTATCAGCAGTTGTTGCAATCTTGTTATAGTTGGTATCCTGTTTGAAAATCAATTTTCGAGGAACCATTGTATAGATAATCGTGTAAGTCAAGGTTGTTACTAAGAAGATAGAAACCAATGACCGCAAGACACGCATAAAAATATATTTCTTCATATCGTTTCCTTTTAAAATCCCAAAAGAACCTTCTCCTCATGGTGAGAAAGTTCCCTTGAGAGTTATTTATTTAACGTGTTTAGTCAATTCTTTTTGAACTTTTTCGTTTGATTCTTTTTTCTCTTTGAGCCATTTCTCACGAGCTTGTTCATAATCAGCCTTTGTTACAACTTTGTCTTGTAACTGAATATATTTGAAGTAGAGATTTGAACCTTTGTCTCCAGATTGGCTATAAGAAGCTGAGAATGGTACAACACGAGAAATGAATGGTGCAGCACCACTAGAAGACATAGCTGGTAAGAAGAGTGAACTGTCTGTCAACCAAGCTTGAGCAGCAGCATATTTTTCATAACGTTTGTTAAGATCACTTGTTTCTTTTCCAGCTTCATCAAGCAATTTATCGTAATCTTTCACACCAACTTTAGCTGCAGCTGCATTTGATGGGTCATCATACCCCATATAAGTTTTCGTTTGCTCACTATTAGTTGATTTAAGGATATCAAGGTAAGTTGATGGATCTTCATAGTCAGGATTCCATCCAACCGCACCTGAAAGATCCCAATCCTCAGCTGCCGCATTAGCAGCATAATAAGTCGCATTAAAGAATTCATCTTTAGAAATTTGTTGAATATCGATGACAACATTTTCTTCGCCTAAAACTTTTTCAACTGATTGTTTGAACGACTGAATCCGTGCGACAAAGTTTTTAGAGGTTTGGTCTACTGGAACATCCAAGTGGATAGGGAATTTCACACCTTCTGCTTCCAGAGCAGTTTTAGCTTTAGCAAATTCTGCTTTAGCTTTGTCAGCGTTAAAGAGACCGTCTTGACCATCAGCAAAGTTTACATCTTTCCACTCATCTCCATAAGTCTTAACTTTTTCAGCAACCAAGTCACCGAAAGTTTTTTCGCCTGCAGTCACAAAGTCTGGTTTCACAAATAAATTACGAACTGCGAGAGGAGCACCTTCTTTACCGTTAACTTGAGCAGAATAACCTGTACGGTCAAAGGCAAAGTTCAAGGCTTGGCGGAAGTCTTTGTTAAGAAGAGCTTTCTTAGTAGATGTTTTCTCTTCATCTGTCGTTTTAGATGTATATTTGTAATTTTGTCGATCGATATTTACACCTAAACCTCCAATACCAGCTCCTGACGGAGTGTAGAAAATATTATCCTTGTATGACTCCTCTACCTTTGAGAAGTTTGAACTTGTTGGGTAAAGACGAGCAAAACTATAAGCTCCACTTGTAAAGTTACGCTCAAGTGATTCTTGGTCCGAACCATCAAAATATGCAAGTGTTGCTGTATCTAAATGAACATTCTCTTTATCCCAGTACTGCTCGTTCTTAGCAAATTCGATAGAAGATTTAGCAGTCAAACCTTTAAGCAAGAAAGGTCCATTATATAGCAATGATGTAGGATCTGTCGCTTTAGCAAAATCAGAGCCTTTTGATTTTTCAAATTCTTCGTTTAATGGCCAGAAAATTGAATAAACCATCTTAGAGTTCCAGTAAGGTTCTGGTTGGTTCAAAGTATACTCAAGAGTATAGTCATCAACCGCTTTAACACCTACTGTAGAGAAATCTTTTGAATTCCCAGCCAAATAATCAGATAAACCTTTAACAGAAGTTTCAGCTAGATATAGAGCTTCTGATTTCTTATCTGCCGCATGTTTCAATCCATTCACGAAATCTTTAGCAGTCACTTCAGCATATTCTTCACCATCAGATGTCATCCATTTGACACCTTTACGAATTTTGTAGGTATAAGTCAATCCATCTTTTGATACAGACCAGTCTTCTGCAACCGCAGGAGTCAAATTCCCGTATTTATCATTTGTGAAGAGGCCATCGATCCCGTTTGAAGTAGCCACTTTCGTACTCTCTTTTCCAGAAACAACATAATCTAATGTTTCTGGATCAGCCGAATAGACATAGCCATAAGTTTTTGGAGCTGTCGAATCAGATGATTTTGAATTCCCACAAGCTACTAACACACCCGTCGCAAATAAAGCAACTCCTGCTGCAACAAAGACTCTACTTTTTTTCATTTATTTACTCCTCTTAATAAAGTATAAGTTATCATCAATTATATCATAGATTTCAAGAAAAGTAAACGAATTTTCAGAATATTTAGGCTTATTGACACAAAAAATCTGAAAAAGCTATTGACTGAAAATCATTTTCAAGGTATAATAATAAACGTTAAGGCGGTATAGCCAAGTGGTAAGGCACGGCTCTGCAAAAGCTTGATCGTCGGTTCAAATCCGTCTACCGCCTTCTATAACTTGATTTATCAGGTTTCACATGAACAGAAAGCCCAATTTGAAGGGCTTTTTTCTTTTTCTTTGGATAAATAAGGATAGATTTAGAAAAGTTTTGGGGCGGATTTGGGGACTGAGTTTTTCGAGGATACTATTCCCTTTTAAAATCAACTGAAAAAAGCTTTGTCACGCATGATGACAAAAGCCTCTAGTTTACTCTGTTTCTTCTTCTATTTCAACTTCGGTAATTTGGACTTTTACCTTGGTAACACGTCCATTTTTCACTTTATCATTGGTTAGGATAAGCTGTTTGTTTTGGCTTACCAACTCATAGCTGAGCTTTTCAGTCGTTGGAATGGTCCCCACTCCTGTCAAATAGTAACCAGCGATGGTATCAACGTCATCACTTTCCAGTTCAACATCAAAGTAGTCATTAAAATCATTGAGATTCATGGTACCTTGAACGATATAAGTATCTTCTCCAATTTTATGAACTTCGATTTCAGCCTTATCTGTTTCGTCATCGATTTCCCCAACGATTTCTTCTAAGAGGTCTTCTAGGGTCACCAAACCAGCCATCCCACCGTATTCATCCAGCAAGATTGCCATTTGTCTTTGGGTATTGCGCAATTCTTTTAACAAGTCATCCACAAAAATAGTTTCAGGAACAAAAAGTGGATCTTGTAAGATTTTCTTCCAAACAATATTGTCAAAACCGTCCACAAAGCCCGCATTAAGGAGACTCTTGGTGTGAATGATCCCAATCACGTTATCCTTATCCCCATCATAGACAGGGATACGAGAATAATTTTGTTTTAAAATACTTTGGATGATGGTTTGACTATCATCCTGAATATCGACCATGAAGGCATCCGTTCGAGGAACCATGACTTCTCTGGCCATTAATTCGTCCAGTGAGAAAATCCCTTGTAACATCTCAATTTCGTCAGCATCTAGTGTTTCTTCACTATTTGTCAACATGTACTCAATTTCATCACGGGTCATTTTTTCATCAGCATCGTCAAAAGTCATTGGAGTCAAGCGACTCAAGAGATTGGTAGATGCAGACAAGAGCCAAACAAAGGGACTAACTAGTTTCCCAAGCCCAATGATAACTGGCGCTGTACGAATCGCCAAGGCATCCTTTAGATTAAGAGCGATTCTCTTAGGGTATAATTCCCCAAAAACGATGGAAATATAAGTCAAAAATGCTAAAGATAGAAAACTTGCTACGGCATAAGCTGTTTCGCCATTTCCAAGCCAAGATGCAATTTCTCGTCCCAGAGTTTCTGCCAAACTCGCCCCTGATAAGATTGTAATCAGGGTAATCCCTACTTGAATGGTTGATAAAAAGTGGTTAGGATTTTCTAGTACCTTCAGCAGACGGATATAGCGTCTATCTCCTTCTTCTGCCTTTTGTTCAACCCGCGCACGGTTAAGTGAAACCATGGCCATTTCTGTGGCTGAGAAAAAGGAATTTAACACCGTCAAGATAAACAATAAAACAAATTGTAGCAACAAATTCTGACTACTTGGGTCTTCCATAGTTCTTCTCCTAAAATAGTATCTTATCCTTTATTATATCACAAAATATAGTCCAGTACATATTATTTTTCCCATACTCTTCGAAAATCTCTTCAAACCACGTCAGCTTTATCTGCAACCTCAAAACTGTGCTTTGAGTAGCCTGCGGCTAGCTTCCTAGTTTGCACTTTGATTTTCATTGAGTATCAGTGTCTATTGTAGCCCTGCTTAAACTAGTAAGAAAGAACTCCTATATCCACAAGTGACATAGGAGTTTATGTTATATTTTACTGAGTAACAGTCACTTCTCCAGTTCGGTAATCCAATTGAAGCCCTTTTTGAACATTGGGAACTAGAACATTAAATTCCAACTCTCCGTCTGAAGACTTGGCTTCAATCTGTGAAGCTGAAGGAACCAAATCCTCATTCGAAGCGTAGTAAAGGGTTACACGGTAACGGACACGCTTGTTTTTATCCAAGGCCTTACGTACCATACTTTCATAGTAGTTTTGACCAGTCGAATCCTCGGCTTGCGCCTGATTTGCCCAGGCCGTTTGAACAGCAATGTTTTTAGGATTGCTTGTCGAGGCATCAAAACCATCCAAGCCACCGATTAAGGCATAGCCTAACAAGTGACCTCTATCGACCGCATGGGTATAAGTACCCTTTAGATTCTTAACCTGATGCCAGCCTGGAGGAGTCCATGAAGTCGAACCATTCCCAGTTTCTTCACGATTCTTGTACTGACGAGTAGCCTTAGACAAGAGGGCATTTGCTACGGTTGGCACTGTTTCCTTGCCCACTGTCTTTGTTTTATTATCAGCGTAGGGCTTACTTGAAACCTTGGCATCTAGATTTGTTTTATTACCATTGACGATAAAAGCACCTGAGCCATTCCACTCCAGACTCCCTTTTATTTGACTCTTGACTGCGTCTGTCAAGACACTTTCTGCCAATGATTGACTAGGAGCTTCAGACGCTTGTTTTTTCTGACTAACCTTTGTTTTAGGACTATTAGCTGTCGACTGCATCTGCTTGATATAATAGCTTCCCGCAGATAAAAGCAATAACACTAGTAGTCCGATCAGTGTCTGTCTTGTTTTTTTATCCATTTTTCTCCTTATCTCTAGAAAAAGACTGGTTCTCCAGCCTAATTTCCTGTAAATTTATGAATCAATTCCTGCCATTTTGCTGGAGACAGGATAGCCCATGGATCTTGACCCTTGCCCAAGATTCCATAACCTACCATTAAGCCGACACCTAGGGCTAGAGCACCCAAAAACAGTACCAAAATGACTAGAAGTAAACGCTTGATTACGTAGCTTGATTTCTTATTCATCTTCATCACTTGCCTCAATCCGCTGAATATTAGCACCTAGCTGTGCCAACTTCTCATGAAAACGGTAGTAACCTCTATCCAAGTGAACCAATTTACCGACCACAGTTTCTCCTTGTGCTACCAAACCTGTCAAAATTAAGGCAGCACTGGCACGAAGGTCAGTTGAAAGAACTTCTGCCCCCTGCAAAGGTTGACCACCAACAATACGAGCTGTATCACGGATAATCTCAGAGTGCAAGCCCATGCGACGCATTTCTTCTAGATGTTGGAAACGATTTTCGAAAACTGTCTCCACCATAGTTGATTCCCCTTTTGCGACGGTCATCAAGGCTGTAAATTGGGCCTGCATATCTGTTGGAAATCCTGGGTGGGGCAAGGTTTTCACATGAACAGCTTTTAAATTTTCTAGTTGAGATCGAACTCGAATTCCTTCAGACTCCTCTGTCACTTCCACTCCCATTTCAAGCAATTTGGCAATCAAGGGACGGTTGTGCTCCCAGACAGCGTCTTTAATCAAGACATTACCACCAGTCATGGCAGCAGCTACCATAAAGGTTCCGGCTTCGATACGGTCTTGGACTACATTGTGAGTCGTACCATGAAGTTTCTCAACACCGGTAATGGTAATGGTCTCTGTACCAGCACCCTTAACCTTAGCTCCCATTTCATTGAGGAGAATGGCTAGGTCAACAATCTCAGGCTCACGCGCAGCATTTTCAATCACTGTCACCCCATCAGCTAGAGTCGCTGCCATCATCAAGTTCTGAGTAGCACCAACACTTGGGAAGTCCATATAGATATGAGCTCCATGTAAGCGATCAGCCTTGGCTTCGATATAACCAGCTGTCTGACTGATCTTAGCCCCCATAGCTTCTAGACCTTTCAAATGAAGATCAATAGGGCGACTACCAATCGTACAACCACCTGGCATGGATACCTTGGCATGGCCTACACGGGCAAGGATTGGCCCCAAGACAACGATAGATGCGCGCATCTTGCTGACATATTTGTAAGGAGCTTCCTCAGTGATATCGCCAGTCGCGTCCACCTCAACAAGATGATCTTCTTCATTAAAATCCACCTTGGCATTTAAACCACGAACCACCTGATTCATAGTGAAAACATCTGACAAGATAGGAACGTTCTGCAAAACAGTCTTTCCTTCACTTGCTAGAATTGTCGCTGCCAACAAGGGTAAGACTGCATTCTTTGCTCCTTCGATCGTAACACTTCCTACCAGACGATTATCGCCACCTTGAACCACAATTTTTTCCATACTTATTTCCTTTACTCTTGATTTTATAATAATCCTCTAAACGCTTCTTGCCACAACTGATATAGGCTGATAAAGAAAGAACTCATGATGTAGCCCATTACAATGCTAAAAAAGGCTACTAGTAAACGAACTTTTCCTGTATTCTCAGCTGTCACTTTTAAAACCTTTTCCCATCGAACAAGATCCTTTAAAAGGTAAAAACTCACGTAAATAAAGAGCATGTGACTGCTTAGAGTGAATAATAATTGAACCATTTGACTATTATACCATCTTCTCTGTTTGTGCGCTAGTTTGGAAACTTAACTTAAAACTAGGGATTGTTTTTCAAGTAATCAATTGCATCTTGTAGGGTTTTAACTGGCACGATTTTCATATCAGTCTTGATTGTTTTGGCTGCTTCTAGGGCTGTTTGGTAGTTGTTTTTAGCATCAGGATGCGCTTTTTGTTCTTCTTCGCTAACAGGGTTATCCGGGGCAAAGAAAATAGCAGCACCTTCTCTAGCCGAAGCAACAACTTTCTTATCAATACCTCCAATGTCCCCCACATTCCCATCGCGATCAATGGTACCTGTACCGGCAACGATACGACCATTACGAAGACCAGGGTCAGCTATTTGAGTATAGATGGCCAGACTAAACATGAGACCTGCACTTGGACCACCGATACCAGCTGTTGAAAAGCGAATTGGGACATCACTGGTCACTTCCGTACGGTCAATCAAACCGATTCCAATCCCATTTTTGCCATTTTCCAAGGTGATAATCTTACCTTCTGCAGACTTGGTTTGCCCATCCTCTTCATAAGTTACCTTGACGGAGTCCCCTAGTTTTTGAGAATTGACGTAATCAATCAAGTCTTTGGAACTGTCAAAGGTTTGATCATTGACTGCTGTGACCGTATCAGAGATGTTAAGAATCCCTTTAAAGGTCGAATTATCCGTCACAGTCAAAACATAAACCCCAAGATATTTTAGTTCAATATCCTTACCAGCTGTTTTTAGCCCTTGATACTTGGCCATGTTTTGTGATGTTTGCATGTAGAATTGATTAATCCGCATAAATTCAACATCGGAAGAACCACCTGTAGTCTCTTGGGCACTACGAATATCTGTAAAAGGCGTCAACCAAGCATAAATCATATGGGCTAAAGTAGCGTGCTGGACACCAACCGTAACGAATTGATAGGCACCAGCTTCCTTATCTTCTGTGTCATTGACTTTAAGGACTTGGCGAATATCTTCCGAACCACCTGGAACTTCTATATAGTAGGGCAAGGGCACTACAAATGCCAAGAAAGTCACAATTAAGGCCGCAATGACATATAAGGGCCATCTAATCTTTTTTTTCATTTTTTATTTCCTCCAAAATACTCTCAGGAACATAGCAGGTAATATCCTGACCAAACTTCAAAAGTTCTCTAACACCGGATGAACTGAGATAGAGATGTTCAGGTCGACTATGTAAATAAATGGTCTCTATATTAGGAGACAGCTGATGGTTGTAGTAATCAAAACTGGCTTCATATTGCAAATCCGACGCATTTCTCAAGCCTCGCACTAGGAAAGTAGCCCCCAGTCTTTTTGCAACATCAACCACCAATTCATCATGAGAAAACACGACTTCAACATTCCCCAAATGTTCCAAAGCCTTTTCTAGTCCCCGTTTACGATTTTCAAGAGGGAGAAATCCTTGTTTATGGGGATTGAAAAAAATACCGACATAGAGCTTATCAAAGAGTCTGCTCGCCCGTTCAATCATATCCAGATGCCCATTTGTCATCGGATCAAATGAGCCTGTGAATAAGCCAATCTTATCTGACATAAACTGTCACCTTACTAATTCCATAAATTTTTTCCTTCCAGATACCCAGGCAGGCAATTTCTTCTGGAAGTTCGACGGCCTTATCCGTCTCACACACGACCATGACATCTTCAGAAAAAAGCTCTTTCTCATCCATTTTTTCAATATCTGCTACGATTTGTTCCTTGGCATAAGGAGGGTCTAAGAAAATGAGGTCAAATTCCCCAGATACCTGTTCCAATGCCCTTTCTGCTTCCATCTTGAGAAGTTGAAATTTCTCAACTTCCTTGGTCATCTGGATATTTTCAGCCACAATAGCCTGAGCCTTACGGTCTCGTTCCACCAAAACAGCGCTGAACATGCCACGCGATACTGCCTCGATAGATAAACCACCACTACCTGCATAAAGGTCCAAGACTCGTCCCCCTTCAAAGTAGGGACCAATCATGTTAAAAATGGCTCCCCTAACCTTATCCGAAGTAGGTCTTGTCGTCTTGCCTTCTAGTGTCTTGAGGGGACGTCCCCCATAGATTCCTGATACGATTTTCATACCGTTTATTATACCAAATTATGGACAAAAAGAGAAAGAAAACCGAACCTTGCGGTTCGATTCTCTACAAAATATTTTCGTAAGTATCGCGGACTTCTTGAGGCCAAACACTTGTTTGCACCTCTCCGATGTGTTTCTTGCGAAGTAGGAACATGGCCATCCGAGATTGTCCAATTCCTCCACCGATTGTCAATGGGAATAGGCCGTTCAACAAAGCCTTGTGCCATTCCAATTCTAAACGGTCTTCATCACCTGTGATGGCAACCTGACGGCGAAGCGTTTCTTCGTCTACACGGATTCCCATAGAAGACAACTCAAAGGCTCCACCCAGAGACTCATTCCAGACAAGAATATCACCATTTAGACCCTTGTAGCCATTTTCAGACTCGCTTGTCCAGTCATCGTAGTCTGGTGCACGTCCATCGTGCGGTTTACCGTCTGGTAATTCACCACCGATACCGATCAAGAAGACTGCTCCAAATTCTTTACAGATAGCATTTTCACGCTCTTTTGGTGTCAAGTCTGGGTAGCGTTCTACCAACTCTTCTGTGTGGATAAAAGTGATTTGTTTTGGCAAGATTGATTCGATGTCATAGCGGGCTTCAACAGCTAGCTCAGTAAGGCGAATAGCCTTGTAAATCTTCTCAACTGTTTCTTTTAGATAAGCGATATTACGTTTACCATTTGGGATAACTTTCTCCCAGTCCCACTGGTCAACATAAACAGAGTGGGTCGCATCCAGCGAATCTTCGTCTGGACGAAGGGCCTTCATGTGGACAAAAAGACCTTCTCCCTCACCGAAACCAAAACGAGCCAAAGTATGGCGTTTCCATTTAGCAAGGGAGTGCACCACTTCATAAGTAGCATCAGGGATTTGGAGAACCTTGACCGATACGGCATTCTCCACACCTGATAAGTTGTCCTGCATACCATCGCCGACCCTACTCAAGATAGGACCTTGAACTTCGACAACTTCTAACTTATCTTTCAAATACTGGGTAAAAGTGTTTTTGACAAAGGAAATCTCTTCTTGTTGATGAATAAAACTTTTCTTCATAAACTACTCCTCAAAAATTAGTTAAAAGCATTATACACCTATTTTCAAGAAAAGGAAAGAGCAAATACGAAAAAATCAGTGCTCCTTCGAACACTGATGTTAGGGACCTTCTAGTCATTGCGACCAAAGATACGTAGAATACTTAGGAAAAGATTGATAAAATCAAGATAGATACTAAGAGCCATTGACACAACCCAACCTGTCGCTACACGACCTTGTGATTGCTCATAGGCATAGCGAATTTTTTGGTTGTCCCAAGCAATCAGCCCTGAGAAAACCAAAACCATGGCTACGCTAATCATATAATCAAAGAAACCACTAGCCAAGAAAATATTAACTACCATGGCAATCAGCAAACCGATAAGAGCCGCCATCATAGCCCGACCAAGGCCACTCAAATCTTTCTTGGTGAACATGCCAACTGCCGCCATGACAAAGAAGAGAAGGGCGCTCGACACAAAGGCAGATAAAACTGTACCTGGAGTATAGAAGGCCACCACAAAACTGAGGGTAAAGCCGTTTAATACAGAGTAAAGTAAAAATACTGGAAGAGCAGCTGGACTATTCTTTGAAGCCATACTGCTGGCAACAAAGACCAGAGCTAGCTCTGCTAAGGTTGCAATGGTCAACCAGAGGCGTCCCTGCATCAAAAAGTAAACCAACTGAGATTGAAAGACCGTCAACATAAGACCTGATACTAAAGCGGATAATCCGATCCCCAGACCAACAAAGGCATAGACTTTAGCGTAAAATTGATTGAGACCTGCGCGGTCGTGAATAATAGTGTGATTCATCTTTTCTCCTTTTCTATGAACATCTTTCCTTGATTATAACAAAGAAAGTTAAAATTAGCTTAAATGGAAAATTAAAATACCAGCTGCAACGGCAACATTGAGACTCTCCGCCTGCCCCTTCATACTAATGTGGACCAACTGGTCTGCACTTTCAGCCATAAGGGAACTAATTCCTTGCCCCTCATTTCCCATGACTAGTACAAAATTTTCTATAGGAACCAGTTCTCTGTAATCAACAGAATCTTTAGATAGGGTTGTTGCTAGCACTGGGATACCTGCCTCTTTGGTTTCCTTAAGAAGCGCTTGACTAGACATCCGGTAAATAGGCAGATGAAAATGACTGCCTTGCATCGAACGTAAGGTCTTGAGACTGTAAATATCTGCCGATTTATCTGAAACAATTACTCCAGTAAAACCTGCTGCATCCGCAGTCCGAATGATAGTTCCCACATTACCAGGATCTTGCACATCTTCCAAAAACAAGAACTTGCCCTGACTAAAGTCAACTTTTCCTACTTCTTCTTTTTGAACCACCACAACAATTCCCTGTGGAGTCTGAGAATCCGCCAAATCTAGCAAAATATCCTCTGACACCCAGATAGTTTGCGGAAAAGCAGCTAACTGATCTCGGTAATTTTCTAGGGCAAAGATTTTCTCAATCGTCACTCCAGCTTGAACAGCTTCTTCAAACAAGTGCCAGCCTTCAATCAAATAGGCAGACTTGCGGTATTTTTTTTGGTGTAATTTCTTGGCATTTTTTACCACAGAATTGGCTTTTGAGGTTATAATAGTCATAGAAATATTATAACACAATCAAAGGGGTTTGGTATGCAAAAGGTTAGAATGATTGCCCAAGGTAGGGTGCAAGGAGTCGGCTTTCGTTGGGGTGTTTACAGCTTAGCACTTGAAATTGGTGGCATCACAGGTCGAGTATGGAATAACGACGATGGCACAGTGGAAATCTTAGCCCAAGCAGACTCATCTGCTACCATGGCAAAATTTATCCAAGAAATCCGAAAAGGACCCACACCTTTTTCAAAAGTCAGCTACTTAGATGTCCAACTGAGCAACTTTCCTCCCTACCCTGACTTTAAAATCGCAAATTAGGTCTCTAGAACTATTGTATATTTTGTAAAAAAACAGTAGAATAGAAAGGTATTATTTTTAAAAGAAGGAATGAACAAATTGAAAGCTATTAAACGTTTTGCCCTCTCAGCTATGGGAGTGGCTATGTTGCTAGTCTTAACTGGCTGTGTCAATGTCGATAAGGCAACAGGCCAGCCAACAGGATTGGTTTGGAATACTATCGGAGCGCCTATGGCTGAAGCTATCAAGTACTTCGCCAATGACAAGGGACTTGGTTTTGGTGTTGCTATCATCATCGTAACCATTATCGTGCGCTTGATTATCTTGCCACTTGGTATCTACCAATCATGGAAGGCGACACTTCACTCTGAAAAGATGAACGCCCTCAAGCACGTCCTTGAGCCACACCAAACGCGTCTCAAAGAAGCAACTACTCAAGAAGAAAAACTCGAAGCCCAACAAGCTCTCTTTGCTGCTCAAAAAGAGCACGGTATCAGCATGTTTGGTGGTGTAGGATGTTTCCCTATCCTCCTTCAAATGCCTTTCTTCTCAGCTATCTACTTTGCTGCCCAACATACTGAAGGTGTTGCTCAAGCAAGCTACCTAGGAATTCCTCTAGGTTCTCCAAGTATGATTTTAGTTGCCTGTGCTGGTATTCTTTACTATCTTCAATCGCTCCTTTCACTTCACGGAGTAGAAGATGAAATGCAAAGAGAACAAATCAAGAAAATGATTTACATGAGCCCACTCATGATCGTCGTCTTCTCCCTCTTCTCACCAGCTAGTGTCACACTTTACTGGGTTGTTGGTGGTTTCATGATGATTCTCCAACAGTTTATCGTCAACTATATCGTTCGTCCAAAACTTCGCAAAAAAGTCCGTGAAGAACTAGCCAAGAACCCACCAAAAGCACGTGCTTTCTCTACACCAAGTGGACGAAAAGACGTTACCCCTGAACAACCAACTGCTATCACAAGCAAGAAAAAACACAAAAATCGCAACGCTGGAAAACAACGTTCGAGATAAGAAGAAAAAGGCTTAGCTGGTTTGCTAAGTCTTTTTGCAAGTCATACTCTTCAAAAATCTCTTCAAACCACGTCAGCTTCGCCTTGCCGTATATATGTTACTGACTTCGTCAGTTCTATCCACAACCTCAAAACCATGTTTTGAGCAGCCTGCGGCTAGCTTCCTAGTTCGCTCTTTGATTTTCATTGAGTATCAAAAGCCCGATGTTTCCATCAGGCTTCTTTTTTATCCATGTACACGTTTCATATAGTCTTGATAACTTTCAGTATCCATGAGTTTCTTGGCATTCTTAACACGGTCTGCTGTTGGTGGTTTGACTCCTTCGAGTGAATAAGGAATCCCAAGTTCACGCCATTTGAACTCACCCATGGTGTGATAAGGCAGGATTTCAAACTTATCAACATTTTTGAGAGTCTTGACGAACTTACCAAGTTCAATCAAGTCATCATCTCTATCTGTCAAACCTGGAACTAGCACGTGGCGAATCCAGACAGGCTTTCCAATATCTGATAGATACTGGGCACAAGCCAAGATATTTTTATTTGTTTGGCTAGTGACAATTTTGTGCTGTTCTTCGTTGATTTCCTTGATATCCAAGAGAACCAAGTCAGTGACAGCCATAAGTTTGTCAAACTTTTCAAGGTAACGTGGTTTATTACGGAAAGGAAGGGCACAGGTATCCAAAGTACAGTGGATTCCTTGTTCCTTAGCCTTGGTAAAGAGGGCAATCAAGAAATCAATCTGCAAGAGGGCTTCTCCTCCACTGACTGTAATCCCGCCCTTATTTCCCCAGAAACCGCGGTAACGCAAGGCTTCAGTCAAGACATCATCTACCGTCCGTTCACGTGACTTATTGGACTCCATAGCCCAAGTGTCAGGGTTGTGGCAATACTGGCAACGCATGTGACAGCCCTGCAAAAAGACAATAAAGCGAATACCAGGCCCATCTACTGACCCAAAGCTTTCTGTCGAATGCACCATTCCTGTCACTTGTCCATAATCAATTGTTTCTTCAGACATATCGTTACCTTCCTTGAAAACGTTTTATAGTTTTATTATATCATGACTTGAAAGAAAAACAAGATTTTTGCCTATTTTTTAGAAAGCAATCTGTTTTTCAATTTCATTTTCAATTAATTATCATTTTATTCTTCAAAATCAAAACCATACAAGGTTGCAAAATAGTCCTCAGGGCGCTCTGCACGGCGGATTTGACGGGCTTTGCCTTCTTCGGTATAGAGGATTTCCGCAGAACGAAGTTTGGCATTGTACTGGTAGCCCATTGAAAATCCGTGGGCACCTGTATCATGAATTACCAGCAAATCACCGATTTCTGTATGAGGCAGTTCGCGATTCACTGCAAATTTATCATTGTTTTCACAGAGTGAACCAACCACATCTACCACTTCAGCTGGCCCATCTGGATGGGTCACGTTAGTAATATGATGGTAGGCTCCATACATAGCTGGACGCATAAGGTTGACTGCTGATGCATCCACACCTAGATAGGTACGGTAGGTTTTCTTCTTATGAGTAACTCTTGTGACCAAAGCACCGTGAGGTGCTAACATAAAGCGACCCAATTCGGTAAAAATATTGATCTGACCAAGACCTGCTGGCGTAAGGACCTCTTCATAAACCTTACGAACCCCCTCACCAATCAAAGCAATATCATTTGGCTCCTGCTCAGGACGATAGTTAACACCAATACCGCCAGAAAGATTGATAAAGTCTAGCGAAATACCCAACTTTTCCTTGATTTCAACAGCCAATTCAAAAAGCTGACGCGCCAACTCTGGATAATAGAGATGGGTCACGGTATTGGACGCTAGGAAGGAGTGAATCCCAAAAGTCTTGGCTCCTTTTTCCTTCAAGATGGCAAAAGCTTCAAAGAGCTGGTCCTTGGTCATGCCAAACTTGGCTTCTCCAGGATTGTCCATAATGTCTGTTCCTAGCTCAAAAACGCCTCCAGGATTGTAACGACAAGAGATGATTTCTGGAATCCCTGCTGCACGCTCTAGATGTTCAATATCTTCAAATGCATCCAAGTTAATGGTCGCACCCAATTCACGTGCATAGGCGTATTCCTTGTCTGGCGTATTGTTTGAAGAGAACATGATCTCAGAACCAGGGAAATTCAGTTTATGACTCATCAAAAGCTCCACATAACTAGAGCAGTCCACACCGCAACCTTCCTCTTGGAGAATTTTCAAAATAGCTGGAGTTGGAGTAGCCTTAACTGCAAAATATTCCTTAAAGCCCTTGTTCCACGAAAATGCTTGGTTGACGGCTCTTGCCTTTTCACGAATTCCCTTCTCATCATACAAGTGAAAGGGAGTCGGGAACTCGGCAACAATCGCTTCTAAGTCTTCTTTATTGATAAATGGTGTTTTCATAAGTTTCCTTCTATTCTATTTGCAAAGAAAGGCTGGAACTATCGTTCCAACCTTTAGTTCTATCTCTTATTTATCTTCGTCAAAGATATTACCAACCTCAACATCGATGGCTTGGTTCTTGACATCAATATTGGTTACCTTCAAGAGTGACTTGTAGTCAAACTGCTTTTCACGTTCTTCTTGGGCATTGTCCGCAAAGACCGCTACACCTGCCAGTTCTGAGTCGAACTCTCGCAAGAGACTGATCATCCCATTGACAGTTCCGCCGCCTTTCAAGAAGTCATCCACAATCAAGACACGGCTGCCTGCCCTGAGACTGCGTTTTGAAAGGAACATTTTCTCAATGCGGTCTCCACTTGAACCGGATACATAGTTGACGCTGACAGTTGAACCTTCGGTAATTTTCAGGTCACGGCGCACAATAACAAAGGGAACATTGAGGACATTGGCAACTGCATTTGCAAGAGGAACACCCTTAGTCGCTACAGTCATAACTGCATCAATTTTTTGGTCCATAAAGCTCTTGGCAATAATGCGACCAATATTTTTCAAGATAGCTGGTGTGCTAAGTAAATCGGACAGGTAGATATAACCACCTGGCAAGATACGGTCACTTTCTGACAACTTGGCACGCAAGTCCTCAACCATTTCCTTGGCATCATGGCTTGAGATTGATGGTGTGAAAATGACACCACCACCAGCACCAGTTACTGTCTGGATATGACCGATTTCAATTTCCTCAAAGGCGCGTTTGATAATCACGATATCCTCTGAGATGGATGATTTAGCAGATTCATACTTTTCAGCAAAAGTATTGAGACTAGTTAGTTTATAAGGATTATTAATCAAATAGTTGGAAATGACAACCATCCGATCACTTCTTCTTAATTTCATTTCTATTTCCCACTTCATTTAATTTTGATATTTTATCTATTATACCATATTCACATAAAAAAACGAACATTCTTATCCTAAAAATGCTCATTTTTCTTAAATTATTAATCTAAATCTGGTTTATAGAAGGAACGATTGTCCATTGCGAAGATTTTATTGGTCATCTCTCCTTTATCCACCAAAGCAAGAGCAGTTGACATCATCATCATGCTTGCATCCAGATTGTCAATCATATGGATAATCTCTGCTTCCATAATGCGTGGACGGACTGGACTTCCATACTCAAGCAAGCCGTGGTGACTAAGGATGACGTGACGAAGCAGAACGACTTCTTCCTTGGTATCATCGATACCGAGTTCCATAACTGTTTTAGTAATTTCGCTATCAATCAAAGCAATATGCCCAAGGAGATTGCCTCGCACTGTATACTCGGTCTGGTCTGGTCCCGTCAACTCAATGACCTTAGCCAAGTCATGCAGCATAATCCCCGCATAGAGCAGGCTCTTATTGAGCTGAGGATAAACTTCGCTAATAGCATCTGCCAAACGCACCATGGTTGCAGTGTGGAAAGCCAAACCCGTTTCAAAGGCATGGTGGTTGGTCTTGGCTGCTGGATAGGAGTAAAATTCCTTATCATACTTGGTGTAGAGATTTCGGACAATCCGTTGCCAGACAGGATTTTCAATTTTAAAAATCATTTGCGACATATAGTCACGGATTTCCTTGACATCAACTGGCGACTTGACCTTGAAATCAGCTGGATCATTGGGTTCACCAGGCTGAGGCAGGCGGAGGGTAATTTGATTGACTTGAGGGGTATTGTTATAAACTTCTCGGCGTCCTTTCATGTGGACAACCTTACCTGCGGTAAAGGCCTCAACGTTATGAGGTTGGGCATCCCAGAGTTTCCCTTCAATCTCGCCACTATCATCTTGAAAGGTAAAAGCTAGGTAATTTTTCCCAGCTCGAGTTTGCCTCAGGTCAGCTGACTTGATTAGGTAAAAGCCTTCAAATAGCTCATCTTTTTTCATGTGACTAATCTTCATATTCTTCCTCATCTTCTTGGAAATGGAGTAGATCAAGCGCAGGCTCACCTTCTGACAACTCAATGTGACGGAGCGTCCGCTCGATAGCTGTGGTACGACGGTTTAATAGTTCATCAATATTGCCAGAGGCATGTTGGAGGTGTTTTTGTGCCTTGATCAGAATGCCACCAAACTTGCCAAACTCGGTCTTAACACTAGCAAGAGTCTTACTAATATGGTCAGCACTCTTTTGGATATTAAGGGTTTTGAAACCAACTGATAGGGAATTGAGAAGAGCTGATAGGGTACTTGGACCTGCGACAATAATCTGCTCTTCCCGTCTCAAGTCATCAAAGAAGACCGGATTGCGGACGATTTCTGAGTAGAGACCTTCTGTCGGAACAAACAAAACTCCAAAATTGGTAGTCCGAGGCGGTGCTATGTACTTGCTCTTGATATCCTTGGCAAAGCGTTTGACGCTGGCTAGGAGCGACTTACGACAGCGTTCGATCTCGTCCTTGTCACCCGCTTCATAGGCTTCTTCTAAGCGGTAATAATCTGCCAGTGGAAACTTGGAGTCAATCGGTAAGTAGACATATTCCTGGTCACCCTGTCCAGGCAACTTGATGGCATACTCCACTCGTTCACTAGAGTTTTCAACCGTTGCGTATTCTCGTTCGTACTGGGCAGGTGTCATGATGTCTTCGATGATTTGCCCCAGTTGCAATTCTCCCAGAATCCCTCGCGTTTTGGTTCCAGAGAGAACCTTGTTGAGGGCTCCGACATCGCGGGCAACTGTCTGCATTTCTCCAAGACCACGATTGACAGACTCCAGTTGTTTGGAAACTGTCTCGAAGGAGGCTTGTAAGCGTGTCTGCAAGGTCTTTTCTAGTTTTTCCTCGACTGTCTGGCGCATTTGTTCCAAACGTTGCTCATTTGATTCCTGCAGGGCTTGGAGACGTTGGTCAGTCTTATCCCTGGTTTGGAGGAGATTCTCCGTCATTTCTTGACGGACCTGAGTTAAGCCTTGGTGCAACTCGATTCGCACTTCTTGCAAACGGTCACTGACAGCCACTTCCAAATCTTTTTGGTCCAACTGACTGGCTTGTCGGGCTTGTTCAAAGCGGTAGTCCAACTGGTCTGACAAGTGATCTGCCTGATCCTCCAAGCTCTTGCTTAGGTGTTTCTCCTGCTTATCCTGCCTTTGCCAAATCAGAAAGAGGCCAGCAAGGTTGGCAATCAATAATAGAACAAGTAAACTTTCCATCCTACCTCCTGTCCTTGCTATGCAGCACGACTACATAGCCATCTGGGCAAGTCACCGACACTTCCCTATCTATATATTCGTTAGAAGCGTACACTTTTTTAAAGAAAAAATTTTCCTCAGTCAACTCATACTTAGCACCGAGAATAGTCAGCTGGCTATCCCGAACTGGCATAAAGGCTAGATAGTCATAGTCTAAACGAGGTTCTAACTGACTGGTCCCTTCTGGACAATAGGCAATCAAATTTTGCCCATCTTCAATCGCTATCTGGCGCATATAGGGAGCCAACTTAGGATTGCTAGGTAGAAAGACGTTAGCTAGCATATGATCAATACGACCACCCAAAGCACCGAAAATAGTGACCGCAGCCTGAGGATTTTGCTCAAAGATGGTTAAGAGAGCCAGTTCCAAATCTGTATCATCTTTTTCTGGTCGGGCTTGGACAAAATGCTGGGCACGTTTTTGAATCACCTGTCGCTCTTCTTCCGTCACAGAATCAAAATCTCCGACTGCTAGAGCAAGAGGCAAATCTTCTTCCAAGACCCAGAGAGAACCTCGATCCACACCGACAAATCTATCAAAGTCCGTCCGGTAATGACCGCAGTCTCCGCCAGCAAAAACAGCAACCCTAGTCCAGTTGTTTTCTGAGAGTTTGTACTCGCTCATTGACATCTCCCTTAAAGACATAGGAACCTGCTACAAAAACAGTCGCACCAGCTTCTTTGGCCAGAGCAATAGTTTGGTCATCAATCCCGCCATCCACTTCGATTTCAAAGTTCAAGCCTTTTTCCTTACGAAGTGCAACCAACTCACGAACCTTATCCATGGTTTCTGGCAGAAAGGCTTGCCCACCAAAACCTGGATTAACCGTCATGACTAAAACTTGGTCAACTAGATGAAGGACGTGCTTGATAGCTTCAACAGGCGTACCAGGATTGATGACAACTGATGGCTTGACACCGAGTGAACGAATTTTTTGGAGGGCACCATGAATATGGGGTGTTGCTTCCACATGGATGCTGATGATATCCGCTCCCGCACGCGCAAAATCTTCTAAATGATGCTCAGGATTAGCTACCATCAAGTGGCAGTCAAAGACCATCTTGCTATGAGGGCGAAGAGCTTCGACCACACCTGCACCAAAACTGATTTGTGGCACAAAGTGCCCATCCATGATATCGATATGGGCATATTCTGCCCCAGTTGCTTCTAGGCGTTTGATTTCACGTTCAAAGTTGGCATAATCTGCTGCCAGAATTGACGGAGCAATCTTGTATTGAGACATAGGTTTCTCCTTATTTTGGAATTTTTTTGCTGACTTTTTTATAGGTTTCTCTGCGATTTTCAATCTCACTGAGGAATTGCAGGTAGTTGTCAAAACGGAAGGTGGCAATGGCACCCTCTTCTACTGCCGGCTTCACTGCACAGGACGGCTCATGGGTATGGGTACAAGTGCGGAATTTGCAGTTTCGGCTGACACTAGCAATCTCTGGAAAGGCCTGATTGAGGTCTTCCGCCGTTGATACTTCATAATCCAATGATGAAAAACCTGGTGTGTCTGCGATTTTACCTCCATTGAGATTATAAAAACTAACTGCTCGAGTAGTGTGGCGCCCGCGACCCAGACTGTCTGAAATTTCTCCTGTTTCAAGATTGAGGTCTGGTGCGATTTTATTGAGAAGTGTTGACTTCCCAACACCTGTCTGCCCCATAAAGACCGTAACCTTGCCTGTCAATAAAGGCAGGAGTTCCTCTTTACTGGTCACAAAGTCATAGCCGATATCACCATAGGTCTGTTGGTAAAAATCCAGTTCCCCTCTATCTTCCAGTAGGTCCATTTTGGAAATATAAACGATGGGATGGATGTCCTTGTGCTCCAAAAGAACCAAGAAACGATCCAGCAAATTGCTGTTAAAATCAGGTTCCTTGACTGACATGATTACTACAGCTTGGTCAATATTAACAATTGGCGGACGGACTAGGCTGTTTTTGCGTTCGTGAATCTTGAGGATATAGCCTTCTGAATTTTCCTCGGCAGAAAAATCTACCAAATCCCCAACGTAGGGAGTATGGCCTTTTTTACGAAAATTTCCACGCGCTCGTGTTTGATAAACCTTGCCATCACTCTCTACATAGTAGAAGCCTGCCAAGGCTTTAATAATTTGTCCCTGCATCTTAGAGTCCTTGCCCTTTAAGTGCATCTGCTAGGCTGGCAAATTCTGCCAAGCTGAGGGCTTCCCCACGTACACTTGGTGACAAGCCTGCTTGGTCCAAAGCCTTGGTCAGCTTGTCCTTGACCTCTTCAGTCTTGCCAAAGTAACCTGTCAGGTTATTCCATAAAGTCTTGCGTCGATGAGTGAAACTAGCCTTAGAAACCTTAAAGAAGAAGTTCTCGTCTTCCACTGCTACGGCTGGTTCTGGACGACGCACCATTTTCAAAATAGCAGAGTCCACATTTGGCGCTGGCACAAAGACCGTACGAGGCACGATGAAAGCAACCTTGGCAGTCATGTAATACTGCACCGCAATCGACAAGCTACCGTAAGCCTTGGTATTCGGCTGGGCTGAAATGCGGTCTGCCACTTCTTTCTGCATCATAACAACAAACTCACTAAAAGGAATCCCACTCTCGATTAAGTGCATGAGAATAGGCGTCGTGATGTAGTAAGGTAAATTAGCCACTACCTTGATTGGCAGGTCAGGATTTTTGAAATTCTGGATATGTTGCGCCAAATCAACTTTGAGAATGTCCTCGTTGACTACGGTAACATTGTCAAAATCACGCAAGGTATCTGCCAAAATCGGTACCAAACGATGGTCAATTTCAAAGGCCATGACCTCTGCTGCACGCTCAGCCAGAAACTCGGTCAAGGCACCAATCCCTGGCCCGATTTCGATGACATTAACCTGGTCATCAATCTCAGCCGTATCCACGATTTTTTGAAGAATATTGGTATCCGTCAAGAAATTTTGCCCGAAGGACTTTTTAAAGGTAAAACCGTGACGCTCCAGCACTGCCTTGGTCACGCTGTAATCTGCAATTCTCATCTATTCTCTTTTCTATTATCTGTTACTTCTATTGTAACACATTCCCCTTACATTTGGGGTCTGCTTAGCTGTTCTCATAAGATTTCATAGCTTCTTCCACTTCTGCCAAGGTAACCCCAAACAACTCTAGGCGTTTGAGGAGTTGCTTGCCGTTGGAATAGCCAATTCGGAGAGCCTCTCCTAGATATTCTCGTCGCTTACGGCTGTCTGCCCCTGCTAGAAAACCAAGGCGAATCAAGTCGCTACGACTGATATCAAACTGACTCTCATGTTCAAATTGTTCTGTAATCTGAGCTAGAGCCATTTTCAGGTCTTCATAGCTGGCATGCTCAATTCCCAGAGAACGGCCCTTGGTCTTGGACTTGGGAACAGCTTCATCTCGTTTGAGGAAGGCATGCTGAACTGTTGGAATAGCCGTCATAATCATACGACGAATCCGCTCCCCATTAAAATCTGGGTCTGTAAAGACAATGACTCCATGACGTTGGTGTAGGCGTTGAATCCGCTCTAGATCCTGGTCATTGATGGCAGAACCTCGTGTCTCATAGGTCTCTACATCGAAATAGCGTTTGAGATTGGCCGTATCATCGCGCCCTTCAACCACGATAACTTGGGAAATTTTCTCTTTCATTACTTGCTGTCCAATCCAAAAATACGCTCTGCATTTGCAGTCGTTGCTGCCGCCAGCTCTTCTGTCGTCATACCACGCAAGTCAGCGATAAAGTCCACTACATAGCGAGTGTAGGCTGTTTTATTTTCACGACCCCGTTTAGGAACAGGAGCCAAGTAAGGCGCATCTGTCTCCACCAAAATCTTGTCCAAAGGAAGTTCTCTAGCTGCTTCTTGGATGTCAGTTGCTTTCTTAAAAGTCACCACTCCTGAGAAGGAAATGGTCATGCCAAGCTGGACAAACTTCTCTGCCCATTCAAGAGTTCCCGAAAAAGAATGCATGATACCACCTCGAGGGCCAACTCCCTCGCTCTTGATAATCTCATAGGTGTCTTCCAGCGCATCACGGGTATGGACAACAAAAGGCAAATCCAAGTCCTTAGATAGCTGAATCTGACGCCGAAAAACCTGCTCCTGCACCTCTTTTGGCGCTGTCATCCAATGGTAATCCAAACCAATCTCACCCAAGGCAACTACCTTTGGATGCTTGAGCTTATCAAGCAAGTAGGCTTCAATCTCCTCCGTGTAAGTCCCTGCTTCTGTCGGATGCCAACCAATAGTCGCATAGAGCTGGTCATACTCATCTACCAACTCCAAGGCACGCTCAATCGTCGGTTTATCAAAACCAACAATATTCATCTGTGTCACACCCATCTCAGCAGCTAAGGCGATTTCTTCTGCCTCATGACCTGCAAATTCTTCTACATTCAAGTGTGTATGTGTATCAAAAATCATCTCTTCTAACCTCGTTTTCTATCTTCTATTATACCAAAAAACTGCCCTCTCTCCTCATCTGTACAAAATATTCTAAAATCCATCGTCGTCTCTTGACGCTATTTTCCCAAAGCAGTATAATAGCACTTATTGAAATTTTCAGAAAAGGAAAATACAATGTTTACAAAATTAAAACAGACCTTTATCGGTCGTCCTCTTAAGTCCTTAACAGAAGGCGAGGGAGGTCTGCTGGGAAAAATGCAGGCCTTGGCTATGTTGTCAAGCGACGCTCTATCTTCCATTGCCTATGGGCCTGAGCAAGTAGTCCTCGTCTTGGCTAGTCTCTCTCCTCTTGCGATATGGTGGAGTCTTCCTATCGGCCTCTTTGTCCTCCTGCTCCTAGCTAGCCTGACCGTCTCCTACCGTCAAATCATCCATGCCTACCCTCAAGGAGGAGGGGCCTATATGGTTACTCGAGAAAATCTATCTCCCGAACTTGGCTTAATTGCTGGAGGTAGTCTGCTGGTTGACTACATGCTGACTGTGGCGGTATCGGTGTCATCTGGAGCCGATGCTATCACAGCAGCTCTCCCTGCTCTCCACCCTTACAACCTCCACATTTCCATTTTTCTAGTTTGTTTGCTTATGCTCTTGAATTTACGGGGCTTAAAAGAATCTGCCAGTTCACTGATGATTCCTGTCTATCTCTTTATCATCAGTACTGTCTTTCTCTTGCTCTATGGAATCTTTCAACTAGTAACTGGTTCTCTCAGCTATCAGGCAACTTCTCCTATCGGGCATGCTGTACCGAGTCTGTCTATCGTTCTCATTCTAAGAGCCTTTACCAGTGGTTCTGCCTCTCTGACAGGGGTTGAAGCTATTTCAAATGCCGTTCCCTTTTTCAAGGCTCCGAAAGAAAAGAATGCAGCTCAGACCTTGACCATCATGTCACTGATTTTAGGTTTTCTGTTTGCTGGTATTACCTTCCTAAACTACTGGATGGGAATTATGCCGCAACACGGAGAAACCATCCTCTCACAGATGGCTCAAGGTATCCTTGGTAATTCCTTCTTAGGCCACCTTGGCTATTATACCTTCCAATTCTCCACAGCCTTAATTTTGGCCGTAGCTGCAAATACCGGCTTTTCGGCCTTCCCTATGCTAGCTTACAATATGGCTAAAAACAAATACATGCCCCATCTCTTTATGGAAAAAGGAGACCGCCTAGGCTACTCTAATGGAATTTTAACTCTGGCATTTGGGGCTATGATTCTTCTTCTCATTTTTAATGGCAATACCGAACGTTTGATTCCCCTTTATACTATCGGGGTCTTCGTTCCCTTCGCCCTATCTCAGACTGGGATGATTCGCCATTGGAAAAAAGAAAAAGGGACAAATTTCTTAAAACCTGCCCTTGCCAATATCCTTGGAGCCATCATTTGCTACGCTATCGTGCTGATCCTGCTCTTTTTCCGTCTCAGTGATATCTGGCCTTTCTTCCCGATTATTCTCGTACTCACCCTACTTTTCTTGGCCATTCACAGTCATTACCAAAAAGTGGCCCAACAACTACGTCTCTATGAAGGCATCGAAAAACGTACCTACGATGGCAATCTTGTCCTCGTCCTAGTAGGAAATGTCACCCGAGTTAGCGTCGGAGCCATTAACTACGCTCAAAGTATCGGTGATGAAGTCTTAGCCATGCACATTTCTACTAAGGAAACAGCAGAGAAAGACCAAGAAATTCTCCAAGAATTTGCCGATTACTTCCCAACCATTACTCTGAAGAACATCAAGACCAGCTACCGCGACATCATCACCCCTACTGTCAAGTATGTCAAACGAATCTCTGAGGATGCCCAGAAAAAGAACTATACAGTCACTGTCCTGGTACCCCAGTTTATCCCTAATAAACCTTGGCAAAATATCCTGCACAATCAGATGAGTCTTAAACTCAAATACGCCCTTCGTTGGCACCAAGACGTCGTTGTCGCTAGCTACTCTTATCACTTAAAAGAATAAAGAAAAGGCCCTACCAGAAGCAAGAAGCGTCTGGTAAGGCCTTTTTCTGAATTCAGCCACTATGCTTATACTCAATGAAAATCAAAGAGCAAACTAGGAAGCTAGCCGCAGGCTGCTCAAAGCACTACTTTGAGGTCGTAGATGAAACTGACGAAGTCAGCTCAAAACACTGTTTTGAGGTTGCAGATAGAACTGACGAAGTCAGTAACTATATATACGGTAAGGCAACGCTGACGTGGTTTGAAGAGATTTTCGAAGAGTATTAACTGAAAAGCATGACTAGGAATATCATTGAATGTGGTTAGCTAAATCTTCCTGAGCTTTTTTATTTGACTCAGCTTTTTCTTTCAGCCATTTTTCATAGAGTTCTTGGTACTGTTTAGCAGTGACTGGCTCTTTTTGCAATTCAACATATTTGTAGTTGTCCGCATTTCCCTTATGACCAACGAATGAGAATGGTCCTGTAAACGGTACAGTCTTACGGAAGATTGGGTTAGCTCCACCACTTTGAACTGGTAGGAAGAGGGCACTATCTGTCAACCAAGCTTGGGCTTCAGCATATTTTTCATAGCGAGCTTGAGTATCTGTGATTTCCGCATCAGCCTGATCCAAGAGTTTCTTGTAGTCAGCAAGACCAATCTTGTCCTTGACTTCCTTGTCTTTTCCTTCAGACAAGCCCATGTTTTTCAACTGAGAGCCTGTCTCTGGATCAAGAATAGCTAGGTAAGTCTTAGGGTCTGAGTAGTCTCCACCCCATCCTGAGATGTCGATATCGTAGTCTTTTTGTTCTGCTGTATCTGCAAAGTAGGTTGCTTGGTCTTTTTCATCTGGAGAAAGTTGGATAACGTCGATAACTACATTCTCCTTACCAAGAGTTTCTTCCACTGTTTGTTTGAAAGATCCAGCCTGTTGCACATCTAATTTAGCAGTCTGGTCAACTGGCATATCCAAATGAATTGGGAAGGTTACTCCCTGTGCTTGCAGACTTTCTTTAGCCTTAGCAAATTTTTCTTTGGCCTTGTCAGGGTTCAAGAAGGCTTGCTTACCATCGTTTAGATTGATATTTGCCCAATCTTTACCGTAATTGACAATTTTTTCATTGACAATATCACCGAAGTTCTTATCACCAACTTGGACAAAGTTACTTGGTGTAATCGTGTTACGCAAGATACGGTCTGCTCCATCTTCACCATTTGTCTGCGCTGCATAAGCATGACGGTCAAAGGCAAAGTTGATAGCCTGACGGAAATCTTTATTTTGCATAGCTGCGCGTGAATCTGTCTTTTCCTTATCAGACTGTTTCATAGTCTGCTTGTAGCTTTGACGATTCACGTTGAAAAGATAATAGAAAGTAACTGAGTTTTGTGGTGTATAGGTAATCTTGTCCTCATTTCCCTTCTTGAGTTCAGCAAAGACTGAACTTGTTGGGAAGATACGACCATCTGTATAGTTACCATCCAAGAAACCTCTAGCAATGCTGTCTTGGTCAGAACCGTCAAAGAAAGAGAGTTTCACTTTCTCAATTTTGACCTTGTCCTTATCCCAGTAATTAGGGTTTTTGTCAAGTTCAATCAAAGATTTGGATGTGAATGATTTAAATAAGTAAGGACCATTTGACAAGATACTTGATGGTGTCACACTTCCAAAGTCATCTCCCTGAGACTTCAAGAAGGCTTCATTTACAGGACTAAGGATACTTGCTGTTGTTTTAGAGTTCCAATAAGTCTCAGGTTGGTTGAGAGTGTATTGTAGCGTGTAATCATCCACTGCCTTAACACCAACAGTTCCAAAATCAGATGATTTTCCTTCAACATAGTCTGCTAGCCCCTTGATAGAGTCTTGTACCAAGTACAAGTTTTCAGCTTTTTTATCAGCCGCATACTTGAGACCTGTCACAAAGTCATGAGCCGTTACATCTGCATACTCTTCTCCTTCAGAAGTGTACCATTTAGCCCCCTGACGGATTTTATAAGTGTAGGTCAAACCATCTTTTGACACTGTCCATGACTCAGCCATAGATGGGATGAGATTGCCATACTGGTCATTTTCCAACAACCCATCAATCAAGTTGGTTGTGATACTAGATGTTGAGTCTCGAGTAGAGGTAATATAATCCAAGGTATCTGGGTTGCTAACAAAGATATAAGAGTAAGTCTTGTCTGCATTACTTGATTGGGAAGACCCACATGCCGCTAGAGCTAGACCTGCTGTCAAAGCCATAGCTCCAAAAAGCATAACTTTTGATTTCTTCATGATTATTCTCCATTTTTTACTATATGTGAAATATTATACACTATTTGAGCAAAAATATAAAGCCTTTTTAACTTTTTTACAAAAATAAAAATCAGTAGACTCGAGTTCCTACTGATTTTTGTTATGGTTCGTTTGGATTATGCAGCCAAAACTTTGCGTCCTTTACGACGACGAGCTGCCAATACGCGACGACCGTTTTTAGTTGACATACGGTTACGGAATCCGTGTTTGCGCGCACGACGAAGTTTACTTGGTTGATAAGTACGTTTCACGATGAATACCTCCTCATAGATTTTGTATTCGTTTAGCCGGCTATAAAGTGATCAGTTACTAAACATACTTTACTATTCTATCTGATTCTTTTACTTTTGTCAATAGCTCTAGGCAAATGTTTCCAGCTTTTTCGAATGTAAGCCCTATCTACGATACTGTTTCAAGAAACGAGTCATCTTTTCTTGGATTTGGGCTAGTTCATCAACACGAGGAAGGTAAACGATACGGAAGTGGTCTGGTTCCTGCCAGTTAAAGCCTCGACCATGAACCAAGAGAACCTTTTCCTGCTTCAAGAAATCAAGGACAAACTGTTCATCATCATCGATACGGTACATATTGCGGTCGATTTTAGGGAAGATATAGAGTCCAGCCTTAGGTTTAACCGCAGACAAACCTGGAATATCTTGAATGGCATTGTAAATGAAATTTCTTTGCTCGTAAATTCGTCCACCAGGAAGGAGCAATTCATCGACCGATTGGTGGCCACCTAAGGAAGTTTGTACGACTTGTTGGGCCAAAACGTTAGAGCAAAGGCGCATATTGGATAGCATATTGAGCCCTTCGATATAGCCCTTGACATGAGTCTTAGGTCCAGACAAGACCATCCAACCCACACGGAAACCAGCGATACGGTGGGATTTTGACAGACCATTCATGCTGACACAGAAAACATCTGGTGCCAGGCTCGCCACAGGCGTATGCACATGTCCATCCATGACCATGCGGTCGTAAATTTCATCCGCAAAGATAATCAAATCGTTTTGACGGGCAATCTCAATAATTTCCAGCAAGAGTTCCTTAGGATAAAGGGCTCCAGTTGGGTTGTTTGGATTGATAAGGACGATTGCCTTGGTATTAGAAGTGATTTTTGACTTGATATCGTCAATATCTGGGTACCATTCTGCAGCTTCATCACAGATATAGTGAACGGCATTTCCTCCAGCTAGGCTGACAGCCGCTGTCCAAAGGGGATAGTCTGGCATTGGCACCAAGACCTCGTCTCCATTGTCCAAAAGCCCCTGCATGGACATGACAATCAACTCACTGACACCATTTCCAAGGTAGATATCATCAATATCTACGTTTGGGAATTTCTTCAATTGGCAATACTGCATGATAGCCTTACGGGCTGAGAAAATCCCTTTGGAGTCAGAATATCCTTCACTATCACGCGCATTCATAATCAAGTCATGAATGACCTCGTCTGGCGCTGTAAAGCCAAATTCTGCTGGATTTCCTGTATTCAGACGTAAAATCTTTTCTCCGTTTGCTCGCATCCGCATGGCTTCTTCCAAAACAGGACCACGGATATCATAAGCAACATGCTCTAACTTACTAGACTTGTTATATTCTTTCATCTTGTTTCCTCAATTCATCGAGATAGTAACATTATACCACTAGAAAGGGATTGCGACAAGTTTACTGAAATGTGTTATTAAAATCCTACAGAATAAAAACCTCGCTAAAAGCGAGGCCAAGACAGGGAAGATAGCAGGTATTTTGCGAAAGTCACATCACATACCAAAAGATAAACCTAGAAAAAGCAAGCCTAAAAAGGAGTCATAAAGAAGATTGAACATGAGGAAAAGTCCCCATATCATCAAGTAATCCCAACGCCCACTTCGTTTAGCGACTAGGAATAATACCAAATGGTAGAGTAAATGAAAGACTAAAAAGCCAACAAAACCTGGATAGAGAAGCGGAATTAGCTTCTCTAATTGCCAGATCATGATAACTTCTAGCAAGACTGAAACTAGGATGATTCCATAATAAAGGAAATTTGATTTTTTTGATTCTTGAAAAGAGTTTTTCATCATTCTCCCTCCCTTCACTTCTTTCCTGCTATCCTTTCTTTTATTTTATCATATATTTATATAGATTTTAAGCGTTAACATTCTTTTGAAAAATACTTTTTTTACTTTACTTCTATAGTGAAAAGGTTTACAATTATAGTAAGAAAATTTCAGGAGGTTTCATTATGGCACAACGTTACCAAAATATTATGGTCGCAATCGATGGTTCTAAGGAAGCGGACTTGGCTTTTGTCAAGGGAGTTCATTCTGCTCTACGAAACGATGCTAAACTCACCATCGCTCATGTCATTGACACACGCGCTCTCCAAAGCGTATCCACCTTTGATGCTGAAGTTTACGAAGAACTCCAAGTCGACGCTGAAAGTCTGATGAAAGAGTACGAAAAACGTGCTAAAGATGCTGGTGTGACAGATGTTCACATCGTTATTGAAATGGGAAATCCAAAGACCCTACTAGCGCGTACTATTCCAGATGCTGAAGAAGTGGACCTTATCCTCGTTGGCGCAACTGGTCTCAACGCCTTTGAACGCCTCTTGGTCGGTTCTTCATCTGAATACATCCTCCGCCATGCTAAGGTCGATTTGCTGGTTGTGAGAGAACAAGAAAAAACTTTGTAATCACGAAGAAAAGGAGCTTAGCGCTCCTTTTTGTTTACTATTTATACTCTTCGAAAATTTCTTCAAACCACGTCAACGTTGCCTTGCCGTAGGTATGTTACTGACTTCGTCAGTTTCATCTGCAACCTCAAAGCAGTGTTTTGAGCTGACTTCGTCAGTTCTATCTGCAACCTCAAAGCAGTGCTTTGAGCAGTCTGCGGCTAGTTTCCTAGTTTGCTCTCTGATTTTCATTGAGTATTATTTCTCTCTTTATGGCGTTCATAAGCCTTGAGCTGACGCTGCAGTTCCTTTTTAATGGCAGGTTCTGGAGCGTATTTTTCTTCCCAATCATCTGGTTTTAAGATCTTGTGGGTCACTGGATCAAAATGGGCCTTCCCATCTGGGAAAATTTTCCCCATATTGGCCTGATGAACAATGTCAAAAATACGTTCTGGGTCCACCCCCATCAAGACAAAACTACCGTAGGTAAAGTAGAGCGTATCGATCAAGGCATCCACTTGCCCTACCAAATCTTGCTGGGCAGGCGTCTTCTTAGCTACTTTATCTGCCGCCCTATCAAGAGCTTGATGAAGTTGCGATACAGCTTGACCAAAGTCCTCTTCAGAAGGGCTGGCAGCTCGAACAAACTCCACCAATTCTTCTATTTTAAAGCTAGCCCTGTGGGTTGCACCTTCTAAATCCCAAGCTCGAGGTTCTTCTTGGGTTCGTTCATCCATCATGTGGTGGAAGGTCTTGACCTTATTGAAGTGATAGTCACGGCTGACAAAGACTTTCTCTGAGGCCAGAACACCAAAATGTTCCAGGGCCTTGTGGATTCCGTCTTGCTGATTGCTGGTAGTGATGTGCTTGGCAACTTCCTTGACACTGCTACTACCATTTCCCATAGCGACCGACATACCGACACCCGCCAGCATTTCTAGGTCGTTATCTGAGTCACCAAAGGCCATGACTTGGTTGAGGTCAAAGCCATATTCTTTCCCAACTCGGCGAATGCCTTCCAATTTAGAGTTTCCTTGATTGATGACATCCGCTGCAAAAGGATTGCTACGTGTCAATTTCAAGTCTTCAAAATCAGCTGCCGCCTTCTCAGATTCTTCTGGCGTCATCAGCATCAAAACTTGGTAGATAGGCTGATTCATCAGTTGAAGCAGGTCTTCTTCCTTTTGGGGAACAACCTTGCTGACCATACGATTAAAGGAATGACTCACTGTCCGAGTTAAAACTGAGGGAACGAAGCGACTGATTCGTTGGGAAAAAGAACCCAAACCAAACGACATGATTTTAGAACCCAACATGGCATCCTTGGTCCCTAGGGCAATCTCCTTACCCTCTTTTTTAGCATAAGTAATAAGCTGGCGCAAGTGTAACTTGGAAATAGGGCTCGTGAACAAGACTCTGTCTTTAGTAAAGATATACTGGCCATTGTAGGTTACCGCAAAATCCAGATCCAAATCGTCCATCAATTCCTTAACAAAAAAAGGTCCTCGACCTGTCGCTACGCCGACAAGCACCCCTTGTTCTTTGACAATTTTAATCGCGTCCTTAGTGGATTTCAAAACACTCTTGCGATCGTTGACCAAGGTTCCATCGATATCAAAAAAAACAGCTTTGACTTCCATCCTATCCCAATCTCCCCTTTTGTGATACAATGATTATACCACATTTCAGAAAGAGTGAGTAAATCATGCCTAAGAAAATCCTTGTTTTACATACAGGTGGGACTATTTCCATGCAGGCCGATGCTTCTGGCGCTGTTGTGACTAGTTTAGATAATCCCATGAACCATGTGTCCAACCCACTTGAAGGAATCCAAGTCCACGCCTTAGACTTTTTTAACCTGCCAAGCCCCCATATCAAACCCAAACATATGCTGGCCCTCTACCAAAAAATTAAAGAGGAAGCAGATAATTACGATGGGGTGGTTATCACACACGGAACCGATACTTTAGAGGAAACAGCCTATTTCCTTGATACCATGGAAGTTCCCCATATGCCTATCGTTCTAACAGGAGCCATGCGCAGTTCCAACGAACTCGGCAGTGACGGTGTTTATAATTATCTGAGTGCTTTGCGGGTAGCTAGCGATGACAGAGCCGCTGACAAAGGGGTTTTGGTCGTTATGAACGATGAAATCCATGCTGCCAAGTATGTTACCAAAACACATACGACCAACGTCGGCACATTCCAGACCCCAACACATGGCCCCCTTGGTCTCATCATGAAACAGGAAATCCTCTACTTTAAAACAGCTGAACCTCGTGTCCGCTTTGACCTTGATCACATACAAGGACTAGTCCCTATCATCTCAGCTTATGCTGGTATGACAGATGAGCTGATTGATATGCTGGATTTGGAACAATTGGACGGCTTGATTATCCAAGCCTTCGGAGCTGGTAATATTCCCAAAGAAACGGCTCAAAAATTAGAAAACCTTCTGCAAAAAGGAATCCCAGTCGCCCTGGTATCACGATGCTTTAACGGTATAGCGGAACCTGTTTATGCCTACCAAGGTGGGGGCGTGCAGTTGCAAAAATCTGGTGTCTTCTTTGTTAAAGAACTCAATGCCCAAAAAGCTCGCTTGAAACTCCTCATTGCCCTCAATGCCGGACTAACAGGGCAGGCTTTGAAAGACTATATGGAAGGCTAAGTCTCTTCTCCAGAAAGCAAAATCAGGAAATCTTCACGATTCCCTGATTTTTTCTATTTACGTTTTCGTGTTGAACGACGTTCTGTCAAACCATGAGGTAAGAGAACTTCACGTTCTTCCAACTCTTCCTTGTGCATAATCTTAGTCAACATACGCATACTAATAGCACCAAGGTCATAGAGAGGTTGGGCAATAGTTGTCAAGTTTGGACGGGTAAAGCGTGAGACTTGCGAATCATCACTAGTAATGATTTCAAATTCTTCTGGTACTGACACACCCTTATCAGCAAGGCCATTCAAAACACCTGCTGCCAACTCATCACCTGTTACAACTGCTGCAGTTGCATTTGATGAAATCAAGCGTTCTGCCAAGGCATAACCGTCTTCATAAGTGTATTTAGATTCAAATACCAATCCTTCGCTATAAGAAATACCTGCTTTTTTCAAGGCTTCCTTGTAGCCAACCAAACGAACCTTACCATTGATATCATCCACTAGTGGACCGCTAACGAAAGCAATGCGCTCATTTTCTTTAGCAAGGTAGGTCACTGCATCAATCGTAGCTTGTTTGTAGTCAATATTGACACTTGGAAGCTGATGTTCTACATCCACAGTTCCTGCAAGAACAACTGGTGTCCGAGAGCGAGAAAACTCTGAACGAATTTTTTCAGTCAAGTGATATCCCATAAAGATGATACCATCCACTTGCTTAGAAAACAGGGTATTGACAACTGAAACTTCCTTGTCATCGTCCTCATCACTATTAGCAAGGACGATATTGTACTTGTACATTTCAGCGATATCATCAATCCCTTTAGCAAGCGTTGAGAAATAGCCATTGGTAATATTTGGGATTACCACACCGACAGTAGTTGTCTTTTTACTTGCAAGACCACGCGCCACTGCATTTGGACGGTAATCTAAACGGTCAATCACCTCAAGCACTTTTTTTCGAGTATTCTCTTTTACATTCTTATTGCCATTGACTACACGGCTAACTGTCGCCATTGAAACTCCTGCTTCACGGGCGACATCATAAATCGTTACTGTATCGTCTGTATTCATTCCATTTCCTTTCTATATCATACCTCACGAGACTCCAAAAAAGAGACGGTATGAAAATTTCGTTTTCATGATTCTACTTATTCCATTTTATCACTATTTGTAAACACTTTCAAGCGTTTTTTGAAGATTATTTGAAAAAATTTCATTGGAAGCTATGTTTATGAAGAAAAAATCACCTTTTCTTGATTTTTAATCCTATTTGCTGTATGATAAGGGAAAAGAAAGGGGGAAGAAATATGGCTTTTACCAATACCCACATGCGATCGGCTAGTTTTGGCATTGTTACCAGCTTGCCTGATGACGTTATTGACTCTTTTTGGTATATCATCGACCACTTCTTAAAAAATGTCTTTGAATTGGAAGAAGAACTTGAGTTTCAATTGCTTAATAACCAAGGAAAAATTACCTTCCACTTCTCAAGTCAACACCTCCCTACAGCCATTGATTTTGATTTTAACCATCCCTTTGACCCTCTTTATCCCCCGAGAGTCCTGGTTTTAGATATGGACGGTAGAGAAACTATCCTCCTCCCAGAAGAAAATGACCTATTTTAAAAACTCTAGCCTTCAGTTACAAGCGACTGAAAACTAGAGTTTTTTCTATTGTTTCAAAGCATTATACAAGTTGCGGATCGGTTGCTTTAAGGTAGGATGGATAAAATGAGGCGCAATTTCTTGAAGAGATTCAAGGACAAAAAGGCGTTCCGCTATGTAAGGATGAGGCAAGATGAGGTCGTCTGTATAAAGGATTTGGTCCTCCACAAAGAGCAAGTCCAAATCAATCAAACGAGGTCCCCAATGTACTTCTCTCACCCGTCCCATCTCTGACTCAATGGCTAACAAGGTCTCTAATAGAACTGGGGCAGGCAACCAGGTTTCAACCTCAACCACTTGATTAGCAAAGCTATCTTGCTCCACACCACCCCAAGGCTCCGTCGTCAAGACACTGGACTCTTTGAGAATATGGATACCTCGATCTCGCATTTTCTCAATGGCTTGTTTCAAGTTTTCTCGCTTATCCCCCATATTGCTTCCTAGGGCGATAAAGGCCCGTTGCTTGCGACGATGAATGGTTACCGAGCAAGTATCTAGCGGCAAATGCACTGGCGCCCAAGGTTTTTTCAGTTCCAGCTGAATTTCTTGGACAAGAGGATAAGCCTCAAAAGTACGTTCCACCAGTTTATAAGCTACCGTTTCAATCAAATCTTCACTCGTTTCCTGAAACCAAGTCGTCCACTGCTGACACAGTTCTCCGTAATGGACAGAGGCTGTTAAATCCAAATCTGTAGCCGCCTTGGTCATATCATAGGATAAGATAGCTGAAACGACAAACTTCTGCCCCAATTCTTTCTCACTGGGAAAAAGACCATGATAGGCAAAAATTTCCAAATCCTTAATCTGCAGTTGATCCATAATGATTCCTTTCTAGAAAAATCCGCCTAAAGCGGATTCTTTTTATACTCAATGAAAATCAAAGAGCAAACTAAGAAGCTAGCCGCAGGCTGCTCAAAACACTGTTTTGAGGTTGCAGATGGAAGCTGACGTGGTTTGAATTTGATTTTCGAAAAGTATTATAGTCCCATTAAACGATAAGCCTGATCTCGAAGATCCTTATCTGTTTCAAATAGACCACGAGCTACTGTCGTCAAGGTTGCAGTGCCTGGTTTTCTAACACCACGCATGCTCATACACATATGTTCCGCCTCAATGACAACAAAGGCTCCCTTAGCACCCAGATACTCCATCAAGGCATCGGCCACTTCGATATTCAATCGTTCTTGAATTTGTGGTTTTTTCGAATAAACTTCAACCGTACGGGCTAGCTTAGACAAACCTGCCACACGGCCATCTGGAATATAGGCAATATGCGCTCTACCATAAAATGGCAAGAAGTGGTGTTCACACATAGTATGGAAAAAAATATCCTTTTCTACCACCATATTATCGTCAATAATCTCAAAGGATTTGGACAAATGTTCCTCTGCTGTTTGACCAAGACCTGAAAAAATCTCTTGGTACATACGAGCGACACGAGCAGGTGTTTCCTGCAAGCCCTCGCGATTAACGTCCTCTCCTACAGCCTCGATAATCATTTTTACAGCTGCTTCAATCTTTTGTGTATCCATTCTCGTTTTTCCTCTCCATCAGATAGGCTCTCACTTGGCTCAAGAAATACAAGGAACCCGTGACAATCCTAACTGTTTTTTTCTCTTCTTTTTTATCTGTCAATTTCTGCTCTAGAAAATCCTGCCAACCTTGGTAGCTGAGATTTCTAGACTTAGCTGCCTCTTCCAGCACTTTTTCATCAGTCGCCCGACTATCGTCAAAATGTGTCAGAGTAAGCTCGGTATCTGGCATGGCCCCCAGCAAGTCCAACATATCCTCCAAGGCCTTGGTTTTGATACAAGTAAAGAGGATTTCCTTACGATAATCCGCAAAGCGTTCTTGCAAGGTTGCTAATAAAGCCTTAATAGCATGGGGATTATGGGCTCCATCCAAAATCATCAAGGGAGTTCTTGACACGACCTCCAAACGCCCTGGCCACCTTGTTTCTTCCATAGCTTGAGCAAGCAAGTAATTGCTTGCTAGCTCTTGGCCATCTTCTTGACAAAAATTATCAAGTAAAGCTATGGCCATCCCAGCATTCTCTATCTGGTGCAAACCAAGCAGGCCAGTCTGGAAGCGACCTTGTCTGACAACACTTGTATAGTCAAAGACTTCGCCTGTAACCACACTCTTTTGATAGCTGACCTTATAATCTGCCCCGTAGGCAAATCTCGGCGCATCTTTCCCTTCCGCAATGCGGTCAATCACAGCCAAAGCTTCTGGAGCAATACGACCTGTCACCAAGGGAATACCTTGTTTGATAATACCAGCTTTCTGCTCCGCTATGGCTTCCAAGGTGTCACCAAGTAGGGCTACATGGTCCAGTCCAATGGTTGTGATGCCTGTTAAAATTGGCTGGCAGATATTGGTACTATCCAAGAGTCCACCCATGCCGACTTCCATGATAGCCACATCTACTTGCTCTGTGGCAAAGTAGTCATAGGCCAGAGCTGTGATAATCTCAAACTCGGTTGTTCCTTGTAAAGCAAGGCCCCTCTCCCCCTCAAGCAAAGACTCATAGTTTGCCATGAGGGCTTCTAGTCTAGCTTCGGGAATGGATTCCCCATTGATGCTAATCTGGTCTGTATAATGAATGAGATAGGGCGAGCTGAACACACCAACTCTCAGGCCTAGCTTTTCCAGCATATTTTTCAAAAAAGCAATAGTCGAACCCTTGCCATTGGTCCCTCCGATATGGATAACCTTGAGTTTGAGATGGGGATTGCCACGCAAAGCTAACAGTTCCACCATTCGTTCCAAGCCAAAATGCGGTTGGTCCGTCCGATAGTTGACAATCCACTGATTGTTTTCAATTTCTTTCATCTTATTTATATTGTTTTAAATCTAAATTTTCCGCTTCATCAGCCAGACGAATAGCGGAGGCAATTTCAACTGCCATCCTGTGACTAGCTACGTCATGCACGCGCACCACTTCTACACCCTGTCTCGCAGCGATACTAGTTACATGAGCCGAAGCCGTATCTCGATTACGGAAACCAAGTTCTGTCTCAGGATTGACTTCAAAGCCATTTTCTTCAAGGATATTGATTACAAACCTCTTGCGCGACACTCCAAGAAAGATTGGATACCCCTTCTGATGTAGTGTATCCAAGTCCCGTAAAAGAAGCAGATTTTCTTTCTTGGTCAGACCAAAGCCGATTCCTGGATCCAGCAGGATGTTTTCTTGTGCAATTCCAGCTTGATTTGCTCTCGCTAGTGCTCGTTCAAAGAAAGTCTCCATCAACTCTTCGATTGGCAATGTTTCAAAGTCAGCTAACTCTTCCTCTGTAAAAGCTTGTCCAAAACCAAAATGAGGAAATATGAGCGCGCTAGGGTGCTGAGGTCGCGCCATAACTGGATTAAACATAATGACTACTTTCGCTCCAGCCTTAGCAACCACATGAGCCATTTTCTCATCACCCATAAGACCAGTGATATCATTGACTAGATTGGCACCAGCAGCCAAAGCAGCCTCTGCCACCTGACTTTTCCAAGTATCAATGGAAATGAGGACATTACTTTCCTTGCGAATCGCTTTAATCACTGGAACAACACGCTGGATTTCCTCTTCTATCTCAACATAGCTACTTCCCGGCCGAGGCCGAGTCGATTCTCCGCCGATATCGATCATACTAGCCCCTTCTGCTATCAATTTACGAGCCTGCTGGAGTGCCTGCTCAAGAGCAAAAAATTGACCACCGTCCGAAAAGGAGTCTGGGGTTACATTAATAATTCCGCAAATAGATGTCTTTGAATGATTGGCTTTACTTGACATATCGGTCACTCCCTCAAGGTTTTTCATCATATTATTTCTCTATTTTACCATAAAAAGAAAAAGATGGACACGATTGCATTCATCTTTTTCCCAGTAGAAACAAGTAAGCAATTGTCAAAAATCTTAAACAGAAATCCCTAATGTCCGACTCATGATCACCACAAGAGCCAATAAACAGAAGGCTACCCCATTAACAATCATGTGAAGCAAGATAGACATTTCCAAACGTTGGGTTTTGTAAGCCGTCCAAGATAGAACAATCGACATACCTCCATAAATCAATAAAGAAGGTAAATTACTTGGTTGATGCAATAAAGCAAACACAATCGTACCGACTACAAATCCCAAGTTCTCTTTTCCTCGGAAAATCTTTTTAGGAATAATCCCACGGCACAAGATTTCCTCACAAATCGGAGCAAGCAAGGCCAGTAAGAAGAAACTGGAAATCAGAGAACTATTCTGAACCATATCGTTAATCTGAGACTGGTTACTTGTTGTCGTCTCATTTGACAGTTGTAACAAGATAGAACCAAGTATATTTGACCCGATAATAACTAAATAACTCAAGCCCAAACGTGCCAAATCCTTCGCTCTAAAAAAAGAAAAATTAAAACTTGCTAATTGCGTTTTACGAGCTCCAAAAATAAATAGTGCCAAAACTACAATCGAAATACCAGCAACTATCAGTCCTGACTGCAACAGTGGTACTGCATTTAAAGTTAAAATAGCAGTAACCCCTATAGGAATCTGATATAAAATTGTCGCCAGCAAAAAGATTAACAGCCAACCTGCACGATTCAATAATTCTTTCCACATATTTTTCTCTTTCATCACCCATCTCCTTTATATTAAAAAAGGGGGAAAATCCCCATGGGTTATCCTATTATAAGGCCATACTGATGTAGTTAAGGATAAACAAGGCATCCAAAATCCAAATCATAACATGAACATCTTTAGCTTGACCTTTGACAAGCTTAGTCAAAGTGTAAGTCAAGAAACCAACTGCAATCCCTTGAGTGATAGAGTAGCTGAATCCCATAAAGATAGATGTGAAGAAGGCAGGAACTGCTTCAGACATATCATCCCAATGGATATTTTTCAAGCTAGCCAACATCATAATCCCAACGATAATCAAGATTGGAGCTGTAGCAGCTGTTGGTACAATCGCTAGAAGTGGGCTAAAGAAGCTTGAGATCGCAAAGCAGATTGCCACAACCAAGGCTGTCAAACCAGTACGTCCACCTGCACCGATACCAGCAGCAGACTCAACATAAGTCGTTACGTTTGAAGTACCTGCGATGGCACCAATAGAAGTACCAATCAAGTCTGAATAAAGAGCCTTGTCCAACTTAGCTGATTGGTGATTTTCACCATTTGTAGCTACGATACCAACTTTTTCACCTGTACCGATCAAGGTACCAATCGTGTCAAAAATATCTGTCAATGAGAAGGCAAGAATAGCCATCAGAGTTTCAGGCAAGCGAGCTGTATCTGAAATCAAAGCTCCCAAACCTTCTGAACCAAGAGCTGCACCAAAGACTGTCTTCAAGTCTTCAAAGGCTGCACCAACATGGTTATTAGCAAAATCGATACTAGACAAATCTACCAAACCAACTGCGATAGCAAGAACAGTTGTTGTCAAGATAGAGAGAATAATTCCCCCTTTAATCCCTTTGATAACAAAGAAGATAGTAATGGCAAGTCCTGCAAGAGCCACCAAAACAGCTGGATTATTAAAGCTGACCAAGCCTGGAACTGCTGAAGAGTTTGCTGCAATCGTTGCTTGAGCTTTGTCAGCCCCTTCTCCTACAACAGTATAGTTGCCTGGATCAATCGTAAATTTCAAAAGTCCAGCATTCTTAATTCCCACGTAGGCAAGGAAAACACCGATACCAGCTGAAATAGCTGAGCGAAGGGCATTTGGAATCGATTCAATGATCATTTTACGAACATTTGTCAAGGTAATAATCAATGAGATAATCCCACAGATGAAGACCATAGCTAGGGCTTCTTGCCAAGAATAACCAAGTCCAAATACGACTGTGAAGGTAAAGAAGGCATTAAGACCCATACCTGGTGCTTGGGCATAAGGTAAGTTAGCATAGAAGGCCATCATCAGGGTACCAGCAACTGCACCGATAATCGTTGCGAGGAATACACCCTGAGCAGGCATCCCTGTTTGCGAAAGAATTTGTGGGTTTACAAAGAGAATATAGCTCATTGCAAAGAAAGTTGTTAAACCAGCGAGAACCTCTGTACGAACGTCTGTACCATTCTCTTTTAGTTTAAATAATTTGTCCATTATCAATCTCCTTTTAATTTTTACGAACAATAATAGAATTATATCATTTATCATTCACTTTTTCAATATCTTTGTTTGATTTATTTAAAAAACTGATCCAATTTCATTTTTTGTTTGGAATCTGCTTTTCTGCCTGCTTTCTGTTATAATAGTAGACATCTTATCTGGAAAGAAACTAGAAAGGTTTATATGACGAAAAAAATTATTGCAGTTGACCTGGATGGAACCCTGCTCAACTCGGACAGTCAAATTTCTGACTTTACCAAAAAAACCATTAAAAAAGTTGTTGAAAAAGGCCATCAGGTTATTATTACGACAGGTCGCCCTTACCGTATGTCAAAAGATTTTTACCGTGAACTGGGCTTAGACACTCCTATGATTAACTTCAACGGCTCCCTCACTCATTTACCAGACCAAGTTTGGGACTTTGAAAAGTGTTTGACTGTAGACAAAAAATATCTGCTAGACATGGTTCGACGTTCAGAGGACATTCAAGCCGATTTTATCGCTGGAGAATATCGTAAAAAATTCTACATTACAAATCCTAATGAAGAAATTGCCAATCCCAAACTATTTGGTGTAGAAGCTTTCCAGCCTGAAGATCAATTTCAGCCTGAGTTGGTAACCAAGGATCCTAACTGCATTCTGTTGCAGACTAGAGCCAGTGACAAATATGCCTTGGCAAAAGAAATGAACGCCTTCTACCAGCATCAACTGTCTATCAATACCTGGGGAGGTCCGCTCAATATCCTTGAGTGTACACCCAAAGGAGTCAATAAGGCCTTTGCTTTGGACTACTTGCTCAAGGTAATGAACCGCGATAAAAAGGATTTGATTGCCTTTGGAGATGAACACAATGATACCGAAATGCTATCTTTTGCTGGAAAAGGCTATGCAATGAAAAATGCCAATCCAGAATTGCTCCCTTATGCAGATGAGCAAATCGCCCTAACCAATGACCAAGACGGGGTTGCTAAAACCCTGCAAGACTTATTCTTATAATCTATACTGATACTCAATGAAAATCAAAGAGCAAACTAGGAAGCTAGCCGTAGGCAGTACTTGAGTACGGCAAGGTGAAGCTGACGTGGTTTGAATTTGATTTTCGAAGAGTATGACCAGCTTGCAAGCTGGTCTTTGTGTTCTTTTCACAGTCTCATCAACCAGTTAATCGATTGTTCTACTTTTTGCCTCCAAAACCTTGGAAAAGGCTTTCTTTTGTGATATAATCCACATATAAATACAAGAGAGCTCGTCATACTCGACTCTGTTGACACAAAATCAATCCAGTCCCGTTATCCCTGTTCTCGGTCAATATCAAGGAGGATAGCTATGAAAGCTGTTGTTGTAAATCCAGAAAGCACTGGTGTTGCTGTTGAAGAAAAAGTACTCCGTCCACTTGAAACTGGGGAAGCACTTGTAGAAATTGAATACTGTGGTGTTTGCCACACTGACCTCCACGTTGCCCATGGTGACTTTGGTCAAGTACCAGGACGTGTTCTAGGACACGAAGGTGTTGGTATCGTTAAAGAAATTGCACCAGATGTTAAAAGTCTTAAAGTCGGCGACCGTGTCAGCGTTGCTTGGTTCTTTGAAGGATGCGGCACTTGCGAATACTGTACAACTGGTCGCGAAACCCTTTGCCGTACAGTAAAAAATGCTGGCTACTCAGTAGATGGTGGTATGGCTGAACAATGTATTGTAACTGCAGACTATGCTGTTAAAGTTCCTGACGGACTTGATCCAGCCCAAGCTTCTTCTATCACATGTGCTGGTGTAACAACCTATAAAGCTATTAAAGAGGCCAAAGTTGAACCAGGCCAATGGGTTGTTCTTTACGGCGCTGGTGGACTTGGTAACCTAGCTGTTCAATACGCTAAAAAAGTATTCAATGCTCATGTCATCGCAGTTGATATCAATAACGACAAACTTGCCCTTGCAAAAGAAGTAGGTGCTGACATTGTGATTAACGGCCTCGAAGTTGAAGATGTACCTGGACTCATCAAGGAAAAAACTGATGGAGGAGCTCATTCAGCTGTCGTAACTGCTGTGTCTAAAGTTGCCTTCAACCAGGCTGTTGACTCAGTTCGTGCCGGTGGTCGCGTAGTCGCTGTTGGTCTTCCTTCTGAAATGATGGAACTCAGCATCGTGAAAACTGTTCTAGATGGAATCCAAGTCATCGGTTCTCTCGTTGGAACTCGTAAAGACTTGGAAGAAGCCTTCCAATTCGGTGCTGAAGGTTTGGTAGTTCCAGTTGTTCAAAAACGTCCAATAGAAGATGCTGTGGCAATTTTCGACGAAATGGAAAAAGGTCAAATTCAAGGACGTATGGTACTCGACTTCACCCACTAATCTAATAAAAACCTATTTTAAAAGTTGGAATACGCTTCCAACTTTTTTATATTAAATTTTTAAATAAGGATTCAAAAAAACTTCTCTAAAACTCAATATATCAATATTTTCAGATGTAATCTTTTTAATTATTTTATGATAAATAGTTGATTTTTAGATGAAAACGGTTTATACTTAAACAGTCTTAAAGTTTTCTTAAACGAAAACTAAAACAAAAAAGGAGGAATGACAATAATGAGTATCGGAATCATTATTGCGAGCCACGGCGAATTTGCTGCGGGTATTCATCAGTCAGGATCTATGATCTTTGGTGAACAAGAAAAGGTTCAAGTTGTAACCTTTATGCCAAACGAAGGTCCTGATGATCTATACGCTAAGTTTAATAACGCTGTTGCTGCATTTGACGCAGAAGATGAGGTTCTAGTTTTGGCTGACCTTTGGAGTGGATCTCCATTTAACCAAGCTAGTCGCGTGATGGGAGAAAATCCTGAGCGTAAGTTTGCCATCATCACAGGACTGAACTTACCGATGTTAATTCAAGCCTACACAGAGCGCCTCATGGACGCTGCTGCAGGTGTAGAAAAAGTCGCTGCTAATATCATTAAAGAAGCCAAAGATGGCATCAAGGCTCTTCCAGAAGAGCTAAACCCAGTTGAGGAAGTAGCAAGCGCTGCAGCTGCTCCAGTTGCCCAAGCTGCTATTCCAGAAGGAACTGTCATCGGAGACGGTAAACTCAAAATCAACCTTGCCCGTCTAGACACTCGTTTACTTCACGGTCAAGTTGCAACTGCTTGGACTCCAGATTCAAAAGCAGACCGTATCATCGTTGCTTCAGATAACGTAGCTAAAGACGAATTACGTAAAGAATTGATTAAACAAGCAGCTCCAGGTAAAGTGAAAGCAAACGTTGTTCCTATCCAAAAACTAATCGACGTTGCAAAAGACCCTCGCTTCGGAGGAACACATGCCCTTATCTTGTTTGAAACACCTCAAGATGCCCTTCGTGCTATCGAAGGTGGCGTGCCAATCAAAACTCTTAATGTTGGATCAATGGCTCACTCAACTGGTAAAACAATGGTTAACAACGTTTTGTCTATGGATAAAGAAGACGTTGCTACATTTGAAAAAATGCGTGACCTTGGTGTTGAATTTGATGTACGTAAAGTACCAAACGACACCAAAAAAGATTTGTTTGACTTGATCAACAAAGCAAACGTGCAATAATCGATTTTATGAAAGGATTTTAAAGATGTCTATTATTTCTATGGTTTTAGTAGTCGTTGTAGCCTTCCTAGCAGGTCTTGAAGGTATCCTCGACCAGTTCCAATTCCATCAACCAATCGTAGCTTGTACCCTTATCGGTCTTGTTACTGGTAACCTTGAAGCAGGGATCATCCTTGGTGGTTCTCTTCAAATGATCGCCCTTGGTTGGGCTAACATCGGAGCTGCCGTAGCTCCTGACGCTGCTCTTGCTTCTGTTGCTGCTGCCATTATCATGGTTCTTGGTGGCGACTTTACTAAGACAGGTATCGGTGTTGCCCAAGCAGTTGCTATCCCTCTTGCAGTTGCTGGTCTATTCTTGACTATGATTGTCCGTACACTCTCTGTCGGATTGGTTCACACTGCTGATGCTTCTGCTAAAAAAGGTGACTTCAAAGCAGTTGAACGTGCTCACTTTGTCGCACTTCTTCTTCAAGGTCTTCGTATTGCAGTCCCTGCAGCACTCCTTCTAATGGTACCAACTGAAACCGTACAAAGCATTCTAAATGCTATGCCTGATTGGCTTAAAGATGGTATGGCTATCGGTGGTGGTATGGTCGTTGCCGTTGGTTACGCTATGGTTATCAACATGATGGCAACTCGTGAAGTATGGCCATTCTTCGCTATCGGTTTCGTGCTTGCTGCCGTGTCAGATATTACTCTAATCGGATTTGGTGCTATCGGTGTTGCTATCGCTCTTATCTACCTTCACCTTTCTAAAACTGGTGGAAATGGTGGCGGAGGAGCCGCAACTTCTAACGACCCAATCGGCGATATCCTAGAAGACTACTAAGATAAGAAAGGACTGAAAACATCATGACTGAAAAACTTCAATTAACTAAATCAGATCGTAAAAAAGTTTGGTGGCGTTCAACTTTCTTACAAGGTTCTTGGAACTATGAACGTATGCAAAACTTGGGTTGGGCTTACTCATTAATTCCAGCTCTTAAAAAACTCTACACTAAAAAAGAAGATCAAATCGCTGCTCTTGAACGCCATCTTGAGTTCTTCAACACTCACCCATACGTAGCCGCTCCAATCATGGGGGTTACTCTTGCACTTGAAGAAGAACGTGCTAACGGTGTTGAAATTGATGACGCTGCTATCCAAGGGGTTAAAATCGGTATGATGGGACCTCTTGCTGGTATCGGTGACCCAGTATTCTGGTTTACAGTACGCCCAATCCTTGGATCACTCGGTGCTTCACTTGCCCTTACTGGTAATATCTTAGGTCCAATCCTCTTCTTCGTTCTTTGGAACTTGATTCGTATGTCATTCTTGTGGTATACACAAGAGATTGGATACAAGGCTGGATCAGAAATCACTAAAGATATGTCTGGCGGTATCCTTCAAGACATCACTAAAGGAGCTTCTATCCTTGGTATGTTCATTCTTGCTGTCCTTGTTCAACGTTGGGTAAATATTAAATTTGCTTTCGATGTTGCCAAAGTTCAACTAGATGAAAAGGCTTATATCCATTGGGATAAATTGCCAGAAGGATCTAAAGGTATCCAAGAAGCATTCGCACAAGTAGGACAAGGATTGTCTCAAACACCTGAAAAAGTTACTACTTTCCAACAAAACTTGGATATGTTGATCCCTGGACTATCAGGACTACTCCTTACTCTCCTTTGCATGTACTTGCTTAAGAAAAAAGTATCTCCAATCACTATTATCCTTGCACTCTTCGCAGTGGGTATTGTGGCACATGTTCTTCACATCATGTAATCAAGCAACTTAAAAGGAATCAGGTTCTAAAATCTGATTCCTTTTTTCTATACTTTTATTCGGCCAAGGCACCCATTGGATCCCATGGTGCGAGTACAATTGGTTCTGATTCATAGGCAGCTTGTTCTTCTGCTGTCAGCAATTCCTTACGGACAACGATTTGGTAAGTGTATTCGTCCATCCAAGCGTCTGAGGCAACAAAGTACCCATCGGTACCAACCTTGTCTCCCCATGAGTTTTCAACCTTCCACTTGGTTGACTTCCCATTTTCATCCAAATCAACACCTGTCAAGACCATGGCGTGGGTCATCAAACTTTCGCTGTAATCCAAACGTCCAGCCTTGTCTTGAGTGAGTTTAATGTCCATGCTTGATTCAAAGTCATAAACATCTGTCGCAAGGATTCCAGCCTTACGGTTGCTGAGCTGGCCGACATCAGAACCAAACCAAACAGTCTCACCTGCTTGCATTTGAGCAATTGCCAACTCTTTCAAGCGCTCCATCGGCACGTTGATGTAACGAACCGCACGGCTACCAACCACATTTCCTAACATCTCAACTGTGTAAGATTTTCCGTAAGGCTTGTCAGCAGTTGGAGCATTGATAACAGAAACATAATCTTCTAGAGGAAGATTGACATATTTCTTGTAAAACTCTTGTGGTGTAATGCCCTTTTCGCTTTGGTAGTTGTTATCTTTATCGCGATAAGCAAAGTCAAACTGACGTGGTGGAAGTCCTAATGACATGGCAAGGAAATTAAAGATTTCTTGCAAGAGGTCTTCTTTCTTAGCTTGAACAGTCGCTTGGTCCGCACCAGAAGCGAGCAAGTCACGCAAGATTTGAGCATCTTGGCGAAGCAATTTGTTGAGAATGGCATTTAGCTCACGACTACTGCTAGATGAAACAGATTCAGGGTAAACCGACTTAGGAACGACACCGTATTTCTCAAAGAGAGACACCACCATATCCCACTGACCTCCGTCTTGTTGTGGTGTTTGGAGTAGGAATTTAACCTTACGGCTGGTCAAGTCTTGGTCTGCAGTCGCAATGACTTGCTCCAAGAACCAGTTTGATTTCTCATACTTGTCCCAGAAGAAAGTGTGGGCCTGTGACAACTCAAAGTTTTCCAATTTGTATTGTGAAATGAGTTTGTGGCGGAAGGTGTTGAGAGCCGCAAACATCCAGCAACGACCAGACGCTTTCTGGTTAGTTACCTTGTCCTTGGTCAAATCCAATGAGAAAACAGGGGTATTGTCTACATGGCTTTGGCGACGTTCTAGAGCTGCAAAAATTCCGTTGTGGCTGGCAGCATTTTCAATCGCTTGGTATTTAACATTTGCTTCATAGTTAGCAAATAGTTTATCAGTAAATGATTCTTGAATCACGTTCATAGATTCCTCCTTTTATTCTACAGTCTATTATAACTCTTTTCACAAAGGAAGCAACTGAAAAATATAAAAGGCAAGGATATTCTTCCTCACCTTTTCGAATATAAATCAAATTAAGCAATATTCGCAAGGAGAGCTTCTAACTCTTCCTTGGTCAAGCGACGCCATTCTCCTCGCTGCAAGTTCTCATCCAATACTAAAGTTCCCATAGTCAAACGTTGCAAGTCTACTACTTCCTTGCCGCAATAGCCCACCATACGCTTGACCTGATGAAACTTCCCTTCTGCAATGGTCACACGGATTTGGCTTTGATTCTTTTTTGTATCTACAGACACAAGCTCCAGTCTAGCAGGCTGACAAGTAAAGTCTTTAAGAGGAATTCCCTTGGCAAATGTCTCCGCATCTTCTTGGGTCATAATTCCCTTGACCTGAGCCAGATACGTCTTATCCACATGACGCTTGGGTGAAAGAAGAGCATGGGCAAGCTTGCCGTCATTGGTCAAGAGTAAAAGACCATGCGTGTCAATATCCAAGCGTCCTACTGGGAAAACTTCCTTGCTCCGAGCAATATCATCCAGCAAGTCCAGAACGGTTCTGTGCTTGGGATCCTCAGTCGCTGAGATAACTCCTTTGGGCTTGTTCATCATGTAGTAGACAAACTCTTCATACTCCAACACTTGCCCATCAAAGCGAATCTCATCTCTTTCTTCATCAATCTGCAATTTAGCTGACTTTTCTTTTTTACCATTTACCGTCACGCGCCCAGCCTTGAGCATGTTTTTGACCTCTGTCCGACTCCCTACAGCGCAGGCAACTAAAAATTTATCCAATCTCATAGAACTATTATATCACACTCAAAAGGAGGCTGTCTCAATGACCAACCTCCTTTTCGTTTCATACTCTTCAAAAATCTCTTCAAACCGCGTCAACGTCGCCTTGCCGTATATATATGTTACTGACTTCGTCAGTTCTATCTGCAACCTCAAAACAGTGTTTTGAGCTGACTTCGTCAGTTCTATCTACAACCTCAAAACAGTGCTTTGAGCAACCTGCGGCTAGTTTCCTAGTTTGCTCTTTGATTTTCATTGAGTATCAGATTTAAGAACTTAACTTCCTCGTCTCCAAAAAATAGCTAAAACAATCATGGCTCCTAAAATCGCTGGGATAATAGCTGTTCCTGATAAAACTGGCCCCCAAGTTCCAAAGAGCAAGTGACCCAGAAAAGCGCCAATCCAACCGAGAAACATTTTCCCAAAGCAACCCATACGTTCTCCACGATTGGTCAAAGCACCTGCCAAGAATCCCACCAGGAGACCAACAAACATACTTCCTATCATCTCAGCTCCTTAATCTGCCCAATCTCCGTTACGGAAGAGTGGTACACGTGTTCCATCCTCACGGATACCATCGATATCCATTTGACTAGACCCAATCATAAAATCTACGTGAACATCTGAACGGTTAAGCCCCACAGCTTCAAGCTCCTCTTCGCTCATCTCCGCTCCACCAACTACGCTAGTCGCATAGGCTGCACCGATAGCCAAGTGATTTGACGCATTCTCATCGAAAAGGGTATTAAAGAAGGTAATGCCTGACTGAGAAATTGGGCTTGGATCTGGTACCAAGGCACATTCACCCAAGGCACGCGCACCCGCATTTTCAAAGACAAGGTCTTTCATGACTTGATCGCCTTTTTCTGCAGTGATGTCAACGATTTGTCCATCCTTAAAGGTTACCTTAATACCTTCGATGATATTTCCGTTATAGCTAAGCGGTTTTGTAGAAGTGACATAACCATCTGCGCGACGGAAATCAGGCGCTGTGAAAACTTCCTCTGTCGGCATATTTGGCAAGAATCCTTCTCCCTGTGCATTGATAGCCCCAGCTGATTCCCAAACGTGGTTCTTCGGCAAACCAAGTGTCAAATCTGTCCCTGGCGCTGTGTAGTGAAGGGCTGAAAATTGCTCTTTATTAAGCATATCGGCCTTGCTCTTCAAGATAGCTGCATGCTCTTCCCAAGCCTTAACAGGATCTGCTTCGTAGACACGACAAGTTTTGAAAATTTGGTCCCAAAGGAGATCGACTGCTTCTTCGTCGCTCGCAGCATTTGGAAAGACTTTCTTAGCCCACTCAAGTCCAGCAGCGGCTGCTACAGTCCAGCTAACCTTGTTGGATTGCGTTGCGATACGCATTGGCTTCATGGCAAGTCCCATAGCTTTAGCAGAAGCTGAAAGCTTGTCAGCATCCACTCCGTTCAAGGCACCTGGATCAGATGAACGAACCCCAAGACGGCTGGCCTTATTTTCCAAGAGATAGTTCATCTCAGCAATCTTGTATTCTGGCACATTGTCCAAACGCTCCATCGGCGCATGGAGGAATTTCTCACGGTTGATGACATCATCTGTCCACTGAACGATCACCTCATGTGCACCCAAAGCATAAGCTTCTTTGACGATTAAGTGAGCCAACTCACGTTGCTCCACATCGATACAGAGAGCCAAAGTGTGACCAGGTTGCACATTGATTCCATTTGCAACCAACAATTTCGCATATTTTTCTAGATTTTCTTTAAAATTTGGTAAAACCATGTTGTTTTCTCTTTTCTATTTTTATTTTTCTTTCAAAGCAGAGAATAATCCTGCTAAAGCAATGGCACCTGACAAGAGTGCTGTTGATAGAAGAATTGTCTGATCAGCAAGTTCTAGCTGATAGTCAAAAACTTTTGAGCTGGTTTGTCTTTTACAAAATCCTTCCCTTACTAGTATATCACATATATTGGTATTTTAAAAAACAAGCTTACTGAAGCTTGTTTTAATTAGCTATTACAAAAATTTTGTACATATCTTTCCACTTCTTTTTCTATAGATTGAATCTCACCAATATCCCATCTATTTTTTTTAGAAGTTATCTTTGCCATCATCTGTAATTTTAAACTCTGACGATGGAATATCCCTTCTCTTTCCCATTGCTCTAATTTAGCCTCTGGATAGGAGTTGCCAAACCTGGAGTTCTGAATATCGGTAGTAATACAAAGGTTGCCAAAGGAATGTAAAAACTCCGCAGGTAATTGGCTCTCTCCATCATGTCCATTTGGATTCTGAGGATACCAATGCTCTATGGAGCGACGATAAGCAAATTTGAAATGATCAAAATTAATATCCTTGTACTCTTTCTCTAATTCGGCACGATTTTTCCACAAAACATAATCCACAAAGTTAAAAGCATAAACAGGAATTGCACCATATTTTTTGATACTTTTATCTTCGGTAAACAATCTTTCCTCAGCATATCTCACTGCCATTTTTTCAAGAAAATCCTTAAACTGACTAGCAAATTCTGTTTGATTTAACTCTTCAATATAGTTAAACAAGAATTGCAAGATTTCATATAACCAACGACTATCACGATTGGCAGTAAAGGTCACAGCAAACATGGATTGGAGAAGAATGATGTTTTGGTTAATTTCCGAATCCGAAAACGTATTATTAGTAAAACGTTCTTCGACTATATAATGCTCTTTAGATTTTCCATTTGGTTGATATTCATAATAAGTCCCCTTCTGTAAAAACCATTCATCCTTATTTCTACTTGAAGAGTCCATATTCGAATTTCTAACGATGTAATTATCGAAAATGTGTTTTATTCTAAGAAGAAATTCACTAAATTCAATAACCCAAGTTTTATCTTTATTTTTTATATCAAATAGTGCTAAGAGTTTCTTATCATCTAGTTGAATCTCATCAGTTTTCTTACCTTCCGCAATTGCCAATACATGGAGTAAGAATGTTGGAAAATCAATGATTGTAGTATAATCGCCAAAATCTTTTTCTACTTCTATATTTTTTTCATTTATCTTTTTTCCTAATATATCTGATAACTTTCTTCTTTCATTTTGATGAAAATCAATATCATTATAAATATTATGAAATGAATAATTTGTAAAATGCCATCCAAAAATACGTTCACGTTCTTGAAAGTCATCTGCTCTCTTCCGTCGCATCTTAAACTGACTTGCTACCGGCTTATCAAACTCTGCACAGGCATCCCAAATTCTTGCAAACTTTTGCGCCATTTCTTGATCTTCACCAAATTTAGACATCATTTGTGCCTTAAGGATTTCATGAGCCTCTAGTTGTTCTCCTCGAGAATTGAAACGTTCGAAATAAAGATTCAAATCTAAATCCTCAGGAAGTATACTCCGAAAAATGATGACCTTTTCAAAAAGATAACCAACGAAAGACTGAGGATTCAATTGGCGCTCTTCTAACACTTTTTTCAATGCGTCTCTAGCATGTCCGTAACCTCTAGTCAGCTCATTTTCATCGCCCTCTAAAATTTTTTTCTTGGAAAATAAATCTTGAATATTCTTATTTGATTTCTTCCGAGCTGGAAAGGTAAGATTGACAGCTTTCAATCTATCAAAACCAAACTCATGCTTCAAAGCTAAGGCAATCAAATTAAGGGCTGTTGTTCGTTGTTGCCCATCTATGATTTTGAAAATGTCATTCTCTTTATTAACGACTAATGTTCCAATATAGTAATTGTCTCTATTTTCTTGAACAGCATCTGCTACGTCGTTCAATAACTGCTCAATTTCATCATAAGTCCAAGCAAAATTTCTCTGATAAAGAGGGATAGCATAGGTATCTTCATTTAACAAACGATTAACTGATAAGCTTATATGTGTTTCTACCATTTATCTTTTTCCTCTTCTATAATCTTGTCCACAGTATAATTTTCAAATAGCTCTCTATCTATTTTGACCATAAAATCATTCGGAGTGACAGCATGAGATAAAAGTTGAAATAGCTTTTGAACCTCTTTTTGTCTAAACCTTCCACCAGCAGCATAGTTCCCAACTGTCGCATCATATATGGCTTTAGATTTAACTCTAGGATAGTAAGACCAAATAAACAAGGTCTCTACTATCTCCTTTGATAGCTCCTCTTTTCCAAATCTATCTGCGAAAAGCGAGCAAATATTTAGGAATATATTGTGACATTTAAGATAGCGTCCTTTTGAGCTATTGTAAATGTTTAACATACCTTCTGGGTAAGCTAAATTTTGTCCTTCCTCCTCTAACTCATTAGATATTCCTAACTGTTCATTTAAAAAATCTTTATGATTTTTAACAGTTTCATGAGCAGATTCAATATACTCAAAAAATTTACTTCCATCAATGATTGGCATAGTAATGGACATGGGGAGATTTTCAATATGACGATACAATTCTAAGTATGGAAAGTTCTGATTCAAATCAACGCCTTTAAAATCGTCAATAAAATCCTCTGTAAAACGGAGATAAGATCCATAACGCTTTTTTGTCAATCCTGTATCTCCTCGAGACCAACGTCTCATACGGAAAAGATGTTTATCAAACAACTCTTTGAGACTTAAATCTTTATCTTCTACAAATTGCTCCCACTTTTCAACAATCTTTTCATCTTCTGAATCTTCCTTGCGGAGATGATAGGCTTTGAGCAAATCATGAGGTTCTAAAGGTTTTCCACGATTATTCTGAGAATCAAATAGCTGAAAAGCCTCTGATAATCGTTTTTTGGGCATAATAATCACAGAGACAGCACAATTCTCTAATAAAAAGTTGCAAATATCTTTTGCCTCATTTTCGCTAACCAATTGAGTCAAATTTTCCCACTCGTTATAATTTTCACTCGCATGATAGCAAGATAGCTCTCCAAATTCAGCACTCAGCAGTTGATTAGCACCCTTATAATTCTCTAAATCATCTAATAAATGAAGAAACAAGGAAATAGAAATTAGCCGTTGCTGTCCATCGACAATATCTAAGTATCTATCATTTCCATCATTTTCATCATTTTCATGCAAGATAACGGAACCAATCTGATATTCCTTTTTCCCCATAGCATCTCGTAAATCATAAAAAAGATTACGGATATGTTTTCTGTTCCATTTATATGGTCTTTGATAAGAAGGAATTCGCAAATTCCCTTCTTTCAATAGTTCTCCAACCTTTTTAGAAGTAAATTGAATAGTCATTTTACCCTCATCTATATTTATCTATCATTTCTTGAGCTGTTTGCTTCATATCCTCTACTAAAATCCGAGGAGACAAAACAGTAACCGCTTCTCCTTGCCCCAGCAACCAGCGTTTAAGCCCCGGTGTATGCTGACTTTCAAACTGAAAATGAGTCCAATCGCCATTTTTCCCAACTATTTTTGCATTTGGAAATTGATCCATCACAATCGTCGGATCGTACAAGTACTCGATTTCAATACTGATTTTCTTCCCGATAAAAGCATCCACTCTCTCGTTACGAATATCACCATCTCTAAATTTATCTCGATAAGAAATAGAAGGTTTCTCTATACCACTAAAAGACCAGGACTGGATACGGTCTACTCTTAAAGTAATATAAGTAGCATGTTTCAACTGGTAAACAACCAGATAGAAATAATGATTATCATAGTAAAGAGAGACTGGCAAAACAGTCTGCCTCTTAGAAGATTCAGAATAAGGTTTTTGATAGATAATATCTAGAACCTGTTCATGCAAAATAGCTTCTGATAAATTCCAAATTTTCTCTATTCTATTTTGTTGATCCGTTAAGGGAGCATAGTTCAGCTTTTCACTGCCAATAATCTGCTCAATTTCTTTTTGTTCATCACGAGGAACTAAAACCAGCAAATTTTTTAGTAAGCTATCAATTTCTGGTCTGTTCAGTGCTCGATTTTCCAATAAAATCTTTGAAATAACGAGAATATCCTTTTTATTAAAAACTGACTTACTTGCTAAACAATACTTATTCGTCTTACGGTTATAAAGAAAATCTCCACTATAACTGGTGTTACTAGATAAAATATCACGGAGTAGCGAAAAATCTCTCTGTATAGTCTTTTCACTAACCTCAAATTCCTGAGCCAATTGCTTTTTTTCAAATGAAGTACCTAACTGTAAACGTAAAAAAATCGTTAGTAGTCTCTCTTGATCATTCATTTTCAGTCCTTCTTATTATTTTTCAAGCGATGTTAAACACGCTGTCATCCCCCACTTAAAACGCACAATTAAACGAGATTGAACATTTTTCAACTGATCTGGTTCAGAATCACCAGATAAAACAATTTGCTTATTCTTAATATGTTGAGAATTAAATAGATTAAAAAATTTTTCTTGAATCATATCATCTTTTTCTCCCAATACCTGAATATCATCTACAATTAGGAGATCAAACTCCTCACTTCTAACTTTTTGTATTTCTAGCTCATTTTCCAATAAGTTTTCGGCAGAAATGTATTTTACTCGTTTTTCTGGATTGTTCTCAAGCACCTTATTCCCAATAGCTTGAAGGAGATGTGTTTTGCCTGAACCCGATTCCCCATAAATATAAAGGGGATTATATTGTAACCCTAAGTTTTCTACTACAGCTACGGCCCCTTTCTTTGCTAAATCATTACCATCTTTTTCTAGAAAATTTTTTAATTGATATTTGTTATCTAATCCTGTATTGTTCATCATTTTAACCTCTAACTTTGCACTTTATATTCAAAACGATTAAAGCAAAATAAACTAGCCCTTAGATGATTTCAACTGTACCACTATGCCAGATTCGAAGAACTCAACTACGGATTCAGGCATATTTTTTAAGTCTTCGGGTAAGCAGTCTGAATATACAATGAAGAGTTTGTTTCTTTTCTTACTCTCTTTGAATCGCTGCATCCAGTATTCCTGTACCCTTTGATCAGCCTCTCCCAAAAATTGAACTCCATTCAGAAAAAGCCAATCATACTCTGTATACTCCATTTGCAGTTTTATCCATTGACTATCTTTAGAAGAAATCAAATTATCTCTCACTCGATAATATGCAAGTGATGCTATTGGAGTAGCAGGTTTTATTTTAGTTAACGTATAAAACAACAAATGCCATCTGTCAGTCTCTGAAATACCGCAAATGTAAATACATTGAGAATCTTCTTTTAAGTCTATTTGTGGGAATCCGGTCCAATCACTTCCATCATCTTTCAAGCCTTTTTCAATATTATAAATTTCCTCTTCAATTGACACATTAGAATTTAAAATTTCTTGATTCACCATATTATACTCTCTTTTCTATTATTTTTAAGAGAATTATAACAAATCAAGTGGACATATTTTGTCCACTTGATCAAAATATGCAATTTTTTAAAACAATTCATCAAACAAACTCAGCTGGTTATCCTCTGGCATATTTCCAAGAATACCCATTTCATCCATCTTTTCAACCAATGTTGATGAGAGTCCACCACGTTTGCGTAGTTCTGTTTTAGAGAGGAATTCTCCCTCTTCACGCGCTCGTACTAACTGCTTAGCAACGTTCTCTCCCAGACCATCCATTGCCACAAATGGCGGAATGAGGGTATCCCCATCGATGAGGAACTCTGTCGCCTGACTACGGTAGAGATCGAGTTTGCCAAACTTGAAACCTCGTTCCCACATCTCATTGACAATCTCAAGAGTTGTATAGAGGTCAATCTCCACATTAGAGGCTTCATTGTTCTTCCGTTTTTCAGAGATTTCTTCCATTCTGCGCTTGATGGCCTCCAAGCCCGCCCCCATGGTCTTGATATCAAAAGCCTTAGCACGGATTGAGAAATAAGCACAGTAGTAATAAATGGGATGATGAACCTTGAAGTAAGCTACACGCAAGGCCATCATAACGTAGGCTGCCGCGTGGGCTTTAGGGAACATGTACTTAATTTTCCCACAGGACTCGATATACCACTCTGGCACCTTATTGGCCTTCATTGCTTCGATATAGCCATTTCGCTCCTCTTCGGAAATCTTGAGCCACAATCCCTTACGCACCCGTTCCATGATGGTAAAGGCCATCTTAGGTTCCAGACCCGCATGCATGAGGTAAACCATGATATCGTCCCGACAACCAATAACGGTTGATAGGTCCGCAATCCCTTGCTTGATCAAATCCTGGGCATTGCCCAGCCAAACGTCGGTACCATGGGACAACCCTGACAACTGAAGCAACTCCGCAAAAGTCGTCGGATGGGTTTCATCGACCATACCTCGAACAAAGTTGGTCCCAAACTCAGGAATCCCCAGCATACCCGTAGGCGTTCCGATTTGCTCAGGTGTTACCCCTAACACATCCGTCCCAGAAAAGAGGGCCATCACACCTTCGTCATCCATAGGGATTTCATTAGGGTCAATCCCAGACAAGTCCTGGAGTTTTCGAATCATAGTCGGATCATCATGTCCCAGTACATCGAGTTTGAGGACGTTCTCATCGATATCGTGGAAGTTAAAGTGGGTCGTTTGCCATTCAGCCGTCACGTCATCTGCTGGATACTGGACAGGCGTAAAGTCGTAGACATCCATGTAGTTAGGAATAACAACGATTCCCCCTGGGTGTTGTCCTGTCGTTCGTTTGACACCAGCAGCTCCCTGGGCTAGACGTTCCACCTCTGCATCACGATAAAACTTTCCATAATCTCGCTCGTAACCCTTGACAAATCCATAGGCAGTCTTGGCAGCCACCGTACCAACCGTTCCTGCACGGAAGGCATATTCCTCACCAAAGATATCACGCACATCCAAGTGGGCGCTAGGCTGATCCTCTCCCGAAAAGTTCAAGTCAATATCAGGAACCTTGTCTCCATCAAAACCAAGGAAGGTTTCAAACGGAATATCCTGTCCGTTTTTGCTGAGTTTATGACCACATTTAGGACAGTCCTTATTTGGCATATCAAATCCTGAACCGTAAGAACCATCGGTGATAAACTCACTGTACTGACACTGACCACAGACATAGTGAGGAGAGAGAGGATTGACCTCTGTAATACCAATCATGGTCGCAACAAAACTAGATCCGACAGACCCACGAGAACCAACCAAGTAGCCCCGTTCATTGGAGCGTTGCACCAACATCTGGGAAGCTAGATAAATCACAGCAAATCCATTCCCCAGAATGGATGTTAGTTCTTTTTCAATCCGCAAATCAACAATATCTGGCAGAGGATTTCCATAAATCTCAAAAGCTTTCTTATAAGTCAACTCAGCAACCGTTTCTTCCGCCTTGTCGATGAAAGGCGTATACAAGTCACCCTTAACCACCTCAACAGGTTCAAAGGTTTCTGCCAAGGCATTGGTGTTTTCAATAACCAATTTCCGAGCTAATTCTTCTCCCAAGAAAGCAAATTCATCCAACATCTCATTGGTTGTTCGAAAATGAGCCTTGGGAAGAGGAGCTGGTTGGGCATGTTCCCCATGACCGATAGTTCGGTTAATCATCGCCCCCTGTCCCAAACTACGGACAATAATTTCACGGTAAATTTCTTCTTCTGGTTCGATATAGTGGACATTTCCCGTAGCCAGAACAGGCTTACCAAGACGGTCTCCCACCTCTATCAAACTCTTGATAATGGTCTGGAGTTCTTCCATATCCTTGACCTGCTCCTTAGCAATCAGTGGCGCATAGATGGCAGGTGGCATAACCTCGATAAAGTCATAATACTTGGCCACCTCAACCGCCGCATCTACACCTTGGGAAACAACTGCGTCAAAAACTTCACCTTCAGAGCAAGCTGATCCTAAAATCAATCCCTCCCTATGGGCATCTAGAACCGTTCTCGGAATCCGCGGCACTCCTTCAAAATACTTGGTATTAGACAATGAAACCAGCTTAAAGATATTCTTTAGCCCTACTTGATTCTTGACATAAATGGTCGCATGCTTGATCCGAGCTTTTTTATAAGAATCTGGACTAATCAAATCAATATTAAGTCTAGCTAGATCGGTCACACCATGTTTTCCTGCTACTTCTTTGATAAAAATAAAGAGCAGACGACCAGTAGCTTCCGCATCGTAATTGGCCATGTGGTGATGTTCTAAGGCCACACCAAAACGCTTGGTCAAAGGCCCCAAACCATGGCGTTTATACTCAGGATAGAGATTTCTAGCAAACTCCAGCGTATCAATAACTGGCTGACTAATCTTTGGCAGACCATGACGCTCATAATTGGCATTCATAAAGCCAACGTCAAAGGTTGCATTGTGGGCAACCAAGACTGTATCCTTGCAGAATTCTTGGAATTCCTGTAAAACTTGTTCCAGTGGCTTGGCATTTTTGACATGGTCATCTGTAATTCCAGTCAACTCAGTAGTAAAAGCTGACAAGGGATGCCCAGGATTGATAAATTCATCAAATTCAGCAATGACATTCCCCTTGTACATCTTAGAGGCTGCAACCTGAATCAAGTCATTATAGATGGCTGATAGACCCGTCGTTTCCACGTCAAAGACCACGTAGGTCGCTTCCGACAAGTCCTTCTCCACTTCGTTATAAACGATAGGAACACGGTCCTCCACGATATTGGCTTCCATACCATAGATCAGCTGGATTCCCGCTTTCTTAGCCGCCTTATAGCCGTGTGGGAAGGACTGAACATTTCCATGGTCCGTGATGGCAACCGCCTTGTGTCCCCACTTAGCAGCTGTCGCAACGATCTCTTCTACCTCTGGTAGTGCATCCATGGTCGACATATTAGTATGAGCATGAAACTCAACCCGACGCTCACCTTCTGGCATCAAATCCTTACGCTCATAGTGAACAACTTCCTGCACATCCTGCACGTTCATAGTCAAATCGCGTGTGAAGTTATTCATTTCCACATTCCCACGCACTCGGAGCCAAGAATTTTTCTTAATTAGATCAAACTTCTGAGCCTCTTCCTCATTCTTGACCCACTTTTGCATAGAAAAACTTGAAGTGTAGTCGGTCATTTTAAAGTTGATTAAAACGCGCCCTGTTCTGGTCACTTTTTGCTCCACATCAAAAACAACCCCTTCAAAGACCAGACGATTTTCCTCAGTCGTCACTTCGATCATAGGAGTAATCTCCGCCTTGTCCAGCTTGGGTTTAGCTGCAGCTTTTTTGGCTTGAAAATCAAAGGCTGGTTTCTCTTCCGCTGGAGGAGGTGCCATCTGTTCCAGTTGCTCCATAGCACGGAGCGCTTCCTCATTGGCCGCTTGAACAATCTGCTCATTTTCAGCATGAAAGGCCTCTTCCTGTTCTTGGGTCAGCACATCATTCTTCTCGACTTGACAAGTAAAAGTTGGAAAACCAAACTTTTCAAGTTGTTTCGCTAAATTAGGAAGATGATTCTTCTTAAAATGTTCCTTATCAATCGCCTCAGAGCCTTCAATAAAGAGTTGATTGCCCTCCGCACGAACTCGCAAATTCTGATAAAGGGACTTAAAGCCTTGACTAGCACACGGTCCTTCAGAAAAAGCCTCGCTATAATATGCTTGTAAAAGTTGATTTGAAAATTCTTGAGACAGAGCCTTGATTTCAAAAATAGCTTTATTGCCTGTCTTAGAAAATTCCTCACTCAAACCTTTCTTTAATTCTAAAAAGATTTCAATCGGTAAAATATTAGAAAATACGAAATGAAACTCCCATACCTTACTAATTTTATGAACCACAACTCGTTCAATATCAGCATGTGATAAAGCAGATGCCTGTCTCATTTCAGCAGGCATCCCCAGTTGATTCATCAAAATTTCAAAACTGTTTGACATTCATTTTCCTCACATTATTCTCCTACTATTTTACCATATTTAGAGGTATTTTCTAAAGACAAAAGGAAGCCACTAAGTGACTTCCTTCTAGAGTGAGGACTGATTAGTCTTCACCTTTGTTTTTCTTAATGATTTCTTCTTGTACTGACTTAGGTACATCTTCGTAGTGGTCAAATACCATCATGAATGTACCACGTCCTTGAGATGCAGAACGAAGAACTGTTGCGTAACCGAACATTTCAGCAAGTGGAACGTAAGCACGAACAATTTGGCTGTTACCGTGTGCTTCCATACCATCTACACGTCCACGACGAGCAGTTACGTGACCCATAACATCACCAAGGTTTTCTTCTGGAACAGTGATTGTTACAAGCATCATTGGTTCAAGGATAGCTGGTTGTGCTGATTTAGCAGCTTCTTTAAGAGCAAGTGAAGCCGCGATCTTGAAGGCAGTTTCAGATGAGTCGACATCGTGGTATGAACCATCGTAAAGCTTAGCTTTAACGTCAACCATTGGGTAACCTGCAAGAACACCGTTAGCCATAGATTCTACCAAACCTTTTTCAACCGCTGGGATAAATTCACGAGGAACCACACCACCGACGATTGCGTTTTCAAATTCGAATCCTTTACCTTCTTCGTTTGGAGTAAATTCAATCCATACATCACCAAATTGACCTTTACCACCAGATTGACGTTTGAAGAATCCACGTGCTTGAGTAGAAGCGCGGAATGTTTCACGGTAAGATACTTGAGGAGCACCTACGTTTGCTTCAACTTTGAACTCACGACGCATACGGTCAACAAGGACGTCAAGGTGAAGCTCACCCATACCAGAGATAACTGTTTCACCAGTTTCAACATTTGTTTCAACGCGGAATGTTGGATCTTCTTCAGCCAATTTTTGAAGGGCAATACCCATCTTATCTTGGTCTGCTTTAGATTTTGGCTCAACCATCAATTGGATAACTGGTTCTGGAACGTTGATTGACTCAAGGATGATTTTAGCTTTTTCATCTGTCAATGAGTCACCAGTTGTAGTATCTTTCAAACCAACAGCAGCAGCGATATCACCTGAGTAAACAGTATCGATTTCTTGACGGCTGTTAGCGTGCATTTGAAGGATACGTCCGATACGTTCACGTTTACCTTTAGAAGTGTTCAATACGTATGAACCTGATTGAAGCACACCTGAGTAAACACGGAAGAATGTCAAACGACCTACGAATGGGTCTGTCATGATCTTGAAGGCAAGAGCTGCAAATGGCTCTTCATCAGATGCTGGACGAGTTTCTTCTTCGTCTGTATCTGGGTTGATACCTTTGATTGCTGGGATGTCAAGTGGGCTTGGAAGGTAGTCGATAACCGCATCAAGCATCAATTGAACACCTTTGTTCTTGAAGGCAGAACCACACAATACTGGGAAGAATTCAACGTTGATAGTCGCTTTACGGATACCAGCTTTCAATTCTTCGTTAGTGATTTCTTCACCTTCGAGGTATTTCATCATCAATTCTTCGTCAGTTTCAGCAACTGCTTCGATCAATTTTTCACGATATTCTTGAGCTTGGTCAAGGTATTCAGCTGGAATGTCTTCTTCAAGGATATCTGTACCAAGATCGTTAGTATAGATTTCAGCTTTCATCTTGATCAAGTCGATGATACCACGGAAGTCATCTTCAGAACCGATTGGCAATTGGATTGGGTGCGCATTTGCTTGAAGACGATCGTGAAGTGTGCTTACAGAGTAAAGGAAGTCAGCACCGATTTTGTCCATTTTGTTGGCAAATACGATACGTGGAACTCCATACTCAGTTGCTTGACGCCAAACTGTTTCAGTTTGAGGCTCAACACCTGATTGTGAATCAAGAACGGTAACTGCACCATCCAATACACGGAGAGAACGTTGTACTTCGATTGTGAAGTCCACGTGTCCTGGTGTGTCGATGATGTTTACGCGGTGGTTGTTCCATTGAGCTGTTGTCGCAGCAGATGTGATAGTGATACCACGCTCTTGCTCTTGCTCCATCCAGTCCATTTGTGACGCACCTTCGTGAGTTTCACCGATTTTGTGGATTTTACCAGTGTAGTAAAGAATACGCTCAGTAGTTGTTGTTTTACCAGCATCGACGTGAGCCATGATACCGATATTACGAGTTTTTTCAAGTGAAAATTCGCGTGCCATGAGGTTTGTTTCTCCTATTTATTTTTGATTTCTATTCTATTATAACACGATTTTAATAAAAACGGATAGGCAGGACCTACCCGTTCTCAATGTTTTCATGCTATTGTTGGTTTCAACTTGTAGATTTACAAATTGAATCGAACTCGGGCTAAAGTTAATTAGCCGATTTGAGCCGGAACGGGATGCTGTGTGAAAAAGATAAACTTCCTTGTATTCGTCGAATACTGCGTCAGTTTCCTATTTTCACCTTGCATCCTTACCGTTCCTAACATCATGATATAGTTGAGCTCAAGCTAAAAGTCTGGAGAAAAAGATGAATCTCATTGGTTGCAATCGCAACCTGCTTTGATTCCCTATTTTCTCTGGGACTTTCTTAACGCTTTCGCATCCTATATTACCAACGGAAGTGTGCGAATGCACGGTTAGCTTCAGCCATACGGTGAGTGTCTTCACGTTTCTTAACAGCTGCACCAGTGTTGTTAGCAGCATCCAAGATTTCTTTTGCAAGACGGTCTTGCATTGTGTGTTCACCACGAAGACGAGCGATTGTTACCAACCAACGAAGTCCAAGTGTTGTACGACGTTCTGGACGAACTTCAACTGGGACTTGGTAGTTAGAACCACCAACACGACGTGCACGTACTTCAAGTACAGGCATGATGTTTTCCATAGCTGTTTCAAATACTTCAAGTGCATCGTTTCCAGTAGCTTCTTTGATTTGCTCAAAGGCACCGTAAACGATTGAAGCAGCTGTACCACGTTTACCATCAAGCATAACGCGGTTGATAAGACGAGTAACTAGTTGTGAATTGTAAAGCGGATCTGGCAATACGTCACGTTTTGGAGCTCTATTTTTACGACTCATTTCTCTTTATCCCCTTTCCTTATGCTTTTGGACGTTTAGTACCGTATTTAGAACGGCCTTGTTTACGATCGTTAACACCTGCAGTATCAAGTGCACCACGGACGATATGGTAACGTACCCCTGGAAGGTCTTTTACACGTCCACCACGAAGAAGAACCACGCTGTGCTCTTGCAAGTTGTGTCCGATACCTGGGATGTAGGCAGTAACTTCGATAAGGTTGCTCAAACGTACACGAGCGAATTTACGAAGGGCTGAGTTAGGTTTTTTAGGTGTCATTGTTCCAACACGAGTTGCAACACCACGTTTTTGTGGTGAAGAAACGTTTGTTTGAACTTTTTTATGACTGTTGTAACCAACGTTCAAAGCTGGTGATTTAGATTTTTCTACTTTTGATTTACGCGGTTTGCGAACCAATTGGTTAATTGTAGGCATCTACATTCTCCTGTGTTTTTTTATTTTTGGTGATGATACACTTGGTGACAGCTATCATCTGTGTGTACTTTTGCAACATTTGTCAGCACGTCCCTGTACACTCTTGAGAGACCAAAAGTAAAAAGTACCGTTTATTATTGTAACAAAATTTTCCATTGGTTGTCAAGATATTTTTCTTTTTTATTGTTAATTTTAACTCTTTTGTAGTGCTCCCTAAAAAAAGAAAAAGGAGGAATCCCACCCTCCTAAAGTTAGTATTGTTTCATTCAATCCCATCAATTTTAGCACATAATGTTCAAAAAATATGATATCATCACAACCAACCAGATTCTTTCGCGATATTGGCTGCCTCTGTTCGATTACCTGCATCAAGTTTTGAAAGAATATTGGTGACATAGTTTCGGACGGTTCCGTTGGATAGATAAAGTTTGTCTGCAATTTCTTGGTTAGAGAAACCCTGAGCAATTCCCTTTAAAACTGCGATTTCTTGCTCTGTTAATGGATTGGGATGCGTCATCACCACTTCCATCAATTCAGGCGAATACTCCTTGCGTCCTTCTAGGACGGTGTGCAAGGTTTGCATGAGGTCTGCAATGTTTCTTTCTTTTAATACATAAGCATCTACTCCAGCCTTGACCGCACGTTCAAAATACCCAGGACGCTTGAAGGTCGTCACCACAACCACCTTTGTTTCTATATTTTCTGCTCGTATCCACTCCAAGACTTCAAGACCTGTCTTAACAGGCATTTCTACGTCAAGGATGGCGATATCTACAGACTCCTTTTCTAATAGTTGGATTGCTTCTTGCCCATTCTTTGCTTGAAAGACAGACTCCACATCCGGTTGAAGCGTGAGCAATTGACACATAGCATCTCGCAACATACTTTGATCTTCTGCGACTAATACTTTCATCTACTTTCTCTCCTTATAAGGTAGTCGAACCTGAACTTCTGTCGGTTGTTTCCAACTAATTACCTTTACCTCTCCCGAAAATGGAAGAACACGATCTCGAACTGTATGGAGGTCATCCCCCTTTATAGAAGTAAAGCCACAGCCATCATCTCTCACTGTTAGAATGAGTTCTTTCTCTGTCCGTTCTAATTTTAAGTAGACTTTAGATGCTTTAGCATGTTTGATGATATTGGTCACTAATTCAAGCAAAATCATGGAAGCCGTTGACTCCAATTCCTGAGTTAAGCTAGCTGTGTCTAGTTGATTAGCTATTTCCACCTCAATTCCAGCAATTTCTAACATCTTTTTCACAGTCTCTAGTTCGGATGTCAAAGCTCTAGACTTAAGATTTTCCACAATGGTTCGCACTTCATTCATGGAATCCTTGCTGATCTGATGAATTTCTTTTAATTCCTTTTCCACCTGTGGATAAGCCTCCATCTGAAATAACTGCAAGGCTAAATCTGTCTTAACACTCAGCATAGCAAAGGTATGTCCCAGACTATCATGCAAATCCTGACCGATACGACTGCGTTCATTTTCAGCAAGCAATAGATTTATCTGCGCATTTTGCTTAGCCTGAGCTTCTTTCAAATCCTCCACAATACGAATCCGAACCAAGCCAAAAGTCATTAAATCGATAAAAGTGATAATTCCAAGCAGATAGACTAGAAACTCAACTTCAACTTCCTGAAAAATCAAAAGTTGCCCCACAACAAGGAATTGAGCAAGGAGAAAAGTCCGGACATGTAAAGAATTAAAACTACGTACGCCGAAATGATAAATTAAGAGATTGGCAAGGAAAAAGAAGAACCAGATATAATTTACACCAACAAAGGCAGTATTCCCAGCTACATAGGCTAGCATAATCATCCAACAGAGCCAGGATAAACGCTGACTCTTGGTGGTTAAAACACCTAAGTAAGCCAAGACAAACAGAATGTCAATCAACAAATGCCAGCTAGGAAGCTCCCCAGTCACTACAGGAACGATGGGAAAAACCATAAAAATCAAACTGGCCCAATACATATAGTCTATGCTTTTCAGTCTTTCAAGCATTAAGCATTCTCCTTATGACCTTGAAGGTAAATGGTCAAACCAAACAAAACTGCTGAAAAAATAAGTAGATAAACTGTGGCTGATAAATTGATGCCACCCTCGTTTAAGAAGGTCTTGAGCAACTCCATCAACTGATATGTTGGAAGACACTTACCTACTACTTGCATCCAGTCTGGAAATAAAGAGATAGGCATCCAGATTCCACCTAAAACAGCCAACCCTAGATAAAGAAGATTGCCTACGACAGACATCAGCTGACTAGTCGGTAACAGCGTCAAGGTCAATCCAAGCGCTACAAAAGCTACACTTCCTACTATCAACAAGAACGCCGCCCCAATCCAGTTTCCTAGAGGCATGTCCACACCTCTTACAAAATGCCCAACTGAGAAAACCACCAAGATTGAAACCAAATAATCAACCAGCATACTTGTTATCTTTGATAGATAATATTCTACCATATTTACAGGGGTATGGCGCAATGTTTTCTGCCAGTTGTTGATTTTATCGGTATGTAAGACAGCTGGAAATGAAAACATGGCTGTCGACATCATGGAAAAAGCCGTCATGGAGATGAGGTAATCACGCATAAAAATAGCTGGTCCACCAGGTGTGTCCTGGTACATGCCTGAAAAGAATAAATAGAAGGCTGTCGGCATCCCTACGGATAATAGATAATAGACTAATTGTCGTTTGGTCAATAGAAATTCTATCTTGTTTAGTGCGATCCATCGTTTCATCTTAGTCATCTCCCTTTTGTGTTTCTTCAAAGATTGTATCCAACAAGCTACGATTATTGACTTCAATTTCTTGAATCCTACATCCTGCTTGCACTAACAGTTGCCAAAAAGCATCCGCTTCACGTGTAACTACTTGCAAAGCATCTTGTTTTTGTGACCAGTTTTCAACCAAGTTAGACTGCTCAATGACTTCCTTGTATGCTAGAGGAAGGATAAAGTGCTTTTCAATCTCCTCACTGCGCATAGCTAGAGGTGTTGTATCGCGAATCAACTCTCCCTTATTCAAGACCAAGATTCGGTCCGCTGTATGCTCTACCTCTTCGATATAATGGGAGGAATAGAGAATGGTAACTCCCTTAGCTTTTAGTTCCTGAACAATTTCCCAAAAGCGTTGACGAGTTGAAGTATCCATGGCAGCAGTTGGTTCATCTAAAAAGACAAGCTTTGGTCGCCCAATCAAGGTCAAGACAAAAGAGAAGAGACGCTTTTGCCCGCCTGACAATTTTTCTGCGAATTGCTCTTTCTGTTGCTGGTCAAACTGCAATAGTTGATCGATTTCCTGGTTGCTCAAGGAATTTGGATAGATACGTTGAAAAAAAACAATCAACTCTTTTACCTTTAGTTTTTGAACAATTACATTTTCTTGAGGGAGATAGGATCTCGTATAGTCTAACTTAGAGCTCGTCACTGGCAAGCCTTGGATGGATACTTGACCGCTTGTGACCAGTTTATCTCCAAGCAGACAGTCCAAGAGTGTGGTCTTCCCAGCACCATTGGGCCCAATCAAGGCAATGCATTCACCTTCAGCTACCTCAAAGGAAATATCCTTCAAAATATCCTTGCCCTTGATGATTTTATTTAAGCTTTCTACCTTAATCATGTTCATGATATTCTCCTTTCAGCCACTCCTTTCCCATCGGAAAGGCGATAAAAATCATAAATCCTAATCCCCAGGCACCACGGATGAATTGGTGAAGGAAGGCTTGACCAAACCAACCTGTAAACATTTCTACCAACCATACCACTAGTGATAGTCCAATAAAAATATATAGAATCGCTTTTTTCATTTTTCAAACTCCTTTTTCACATCTGAGACCAATTTCAATCCTTCTCGGATAAGCCAAGACATCATGCCAAATCCTGCAAACAACTCCCAAGGAAAATGATAGAAGCCTTCATCCAATCCTGAAAACATGAGATAAGTCATGACTCCTGCTGCTACTAAACTCATTGCGACAATTACTTTATGTTTCATTTTTTCTTCCTCCCTTTCATACTTCAATTATAGTCTTTTGAAGTTGGCTGAGCTAGATGCTTCTGTCACTAGGAAATATGACAAATGTCATAAAAATTCTGTTCAAAACAAGCAAGATACACTATACAATAAAACACAAGTAGAAAAACTCTCAGTTAGTTTCCTCAAAAGAGATATCAACCCCAATTCACACTATATTGAAAACTAATACTTATTTAAAATCAAAAGAGTAGAAATTTTTATCGTACAAATACATATATTATAGGCATAGCAAAAAATTCTTCAATTACTTTCTTAAAAGTTTGTAAGAATTATACAATCTGTTAAATTTTAATTTATGTTCCTAAACTACAGTATTCATTGAACAAATCAGGAAACAAAAAGTATACGCGATCAAAAGGAATTACTGAAATTAAAAAAGAGAGAAGCAAACTGATTCTCTCTTAATGTATATAATGTCTAGTTAAAAACAAAAAAGATACGCTTACGTATCTCTGTAATGAATCGGGAAGACAGGATTCGAACCTGCGACACCTTGGTCCCAAACCAAGTACTCTACCAAGCTGAGATACTTCCCGAGTTAAATAGAAAAATGCACCCTAGAGGAGTCGAACCTCTAACCGCCTGATTCGTAGTCAGGTACTCT